>JALQUQ010000052.1 GCA_023263735.1 Paracoccaceae bacterium
GGGGGCCGCGGATTTTCTGCTCAAACCCTTCCGCTCGAACCAGATCCTGAACGCCGTCGCGCGCTGTCTGGAACGGGTGCGACTGGAACGCGAAAACCATGTGCTGCGCCATGAATTGCGGGCCAATTCCGACCATATCCTGCTGCGGGACAAACTGATCGGCAGCTCTCCGGCCATCGAGGCGGTGCGCCAGACCATCGCGCGGGTTGCGCCGCTGCCCTCGACCATCCTGCTGACCGGCCAGTCGGGCACCGGCAAAGAGGTGGCCGCCCGCATGATCCATGCCCTGTCGGATCGCGCGGCCAAGCCTTTCGTGCCCGTGAACTGCGCGGCCCTTCCCGCCGACATGGTCGAGACGGAACTGTTCGGCCATATGAAGGGGGCCTTTACCGGCGCACATCAAAGCCGCGAGGGCCTGTTCCTGCATGCGCGCGGCGGCACATTGTTTCTGGATGAAATCGCGGAATTGCCGCTTGCCTTGCAGGCCAAGCTGTTGCGCGTGCTGGAGGATCGCCGCGTTCGCCCGCTGGGTTCGGAACGCGAGGTCGCGGTGGATGTGCGGCTGATCTTTGCCACGAATACCAATCTTGAAAAGGCCGTGGCCGAAGGGCGGTTCCGGGCCGATCTGCTGTACCGGATCAATGTGCTGGCGATCCACATGCCCCCCCTCGCGCAGCGCGGGGATGATGTGCTGGAACTGGCCCGGTTGTTCATGACCAAGCTGGCCCAGCAGATGGGCATGCCCCCCGTTACCCTGACGCCCGAGGTCGAAGCGGGTCTTGCCGGCTACGATTGGCCCGGCAATGTGCGCGAGTTGCGCAACATGATCGAGCGGGCCCTGATCCTTGGGCGGTTCCCGGCCGAGTTTTCCAACCCTGCGGGGGCCGATCACAGGGGCGAAACCCTGGCCGATCTGGAACGCCGCGCGATCCAATCCGCGATTGCGGCGGCCGGCGGCGATCTGGACACGGCCGCGCGCCGTCTTGGCATATCGCGCAAGACCATCGAGCGGCGTCTGGCAGACTGGAATGGCTGACCGCGACCGCCCGGGTCTTGCGCCGCTTTCGCCGACCCGGTCGGTGCGCCACCGGTTGCTGGCCATTGCCCTGCTGCCGACGCTGGTGATCTTGCCGCTGCTGCTGGGGGCGACCATGATCCGCTGGTCGGGCAAGTTCGACGATCTCTTGATCACCAAGGTCAACAGCGATCTGACCGTCGCGCGGCAATATCTGGAACGCATCCTTGAAACGACGAATGACCGGATCACCGCGCTGGCGGCATCGGTCGATTTTGCTCGCCGGGGCGCAAGCGATCAGGCGATGGAGGCATGGCGCCAGAGCCTTGGGCTGGATTACCTCTATCTGCTGGATGAACAGGGGCGGCTCCGCTCCATCAGCCCCCCCGGTGGATCCCCGCCCTCCCTGATCCCCGGGGCAGAGGGAACGGCCATCGACATCCTGCCCGGGCCCGCGCTCGCCGCCCTGTCCCCCGCCTTGGCGCAGCGCGCCCGATTGGACCTGCTGCCCACGCCCAATGCCCGCCCGACCGATCGCAAGATCGAGGATCGCGGCATGGTCGTGCAGTCCTTCCTGCCCATCAGCCTGCCGGACGGGTCGACCGGCACCTTGGCGGGCGGGCGGCTTTTGAACCAGAATCTCGTCTTTATCGACACGATCAACGACCTTGTCTATCGCGCGGGCAGTTTGCCGGATGGCAGTCAGGGGACGGCGACGCTGTTTCTGGAAGATGTCCGGATCTCGACCAATGTGCGCCTGTTCGAAGATCGCCGCGCCCTTGGCACGCGGGTGTCGGCGGCGGTGCGCGCGCGCGTGCTGGATCAGGGGCAGACATGGCTCGACCGGGCCTTTGTGGTGAACGACTGGTACATCTCGGCCTATGAACCGATCCGCGACCGGAACGGGGCGCGGGTGGGGATGCTTTATGTGGGCTTCCTCGAGACCCCCTTTGCCGAGGCGAAACGGGTGACGCTCTGGCTGGTCGGTCTGGCCTTTCTTGCCGTCACGGTCCTGACCGTTCCGGTCTTTCTGCGATGGGCGCGCAGCGTGTTCCGGCCGCTTGAGAAGGTGACCGACACCATGGCGGCGGTGGAGGCGGGCAATCTTGGCGCCAGAACCGGTGTCACGGCAAGTGGGAACGAGGTGCTGCGCGTGGCGCGCAACCTTGATCTGCTTTTGGATCTCTTGCAGGCGCGCGATCAGCAATTGCGCGATTGGAACGATGCGTTGAACGCGCGGGTCGAAGCGACCACGCGCAAGCTGATCCTGTCGGAAAAGCTTGCGACCGTGGGGGAGATCACGGCCGCCGCCGCGCATGAGATCAACAATCCCGTGGCCGTCATTCAGGGCAATCTGGACATTCTGCGCGATGTGATGGGGGATCGTCTGCCCGAAGTGGCCACCGAGTTCCGCTTGATGGATGAACAGGTCCATCGCATCTCGACCCTCGTCAACCAGCTTTTGCAATTCGCCCGCCCCGAGGAATATGCCGGTTGGGCCACGCGCTGCGATCTGATGGAGGCGGTGAAGGACTGCCAGCCCCTTGTGCGCCATCTGCTGGCGCAGGCGGGGGTGACCCTGCGTCTTGACGGCCATGCCAGCCGCTTGGTGGCGATGAACCGGACGGAGTTTCAGCAGGTCATGATCAATCTGATCGCCAATGCGACCCATGCCATGCCGAAGGGCGGCACCCTCACCGTGACGGTGGAAGATGCCGATCAGGCCGGGGTGGCGGGTGTCAGGCTTTGGGTCCGCGACACCGGCACAGGCATCGACCCCGAGACCCTTGCCCGGATCTTTGACCCCTTCTTCACCACCCGGGGCCCCAGTGGAGGCACAGGCCTTGGCCTGTCGATCTGCCGGACCCTGATCGACCGACAGCGCGGCACCATCGAAGCGGCCAGCACACCGGGGCAGGGCGCGGTCTTCACGATCTGGCTGCCCGAAGCCATCTAGCCCCGACAGATTGTCGCCACGGCGGGACAAACTGTCGGAAATCCCCACCGCAGGATTTTGCAACATCTTGAAATTGCTGGCCCTGTCCGTGCGGTTTTCGCTGGCACGATCTGCGCGTGCAATAAGGCGGGAGAGTATCGGGTTCTTTCCGGAGGAGCGGGGGCCACCCCGTGGAAAGCATCCGTGCCCCGATAACAGGCCAACTGGCCGAGGGAGGGAAGACATGACTGCAATCAGCGAAGGATTGCCCGGAGGCGGCATGGGCCTGCTGGACCGGGAAAGGATCGTGGCAAAGCCGGGGTTCAACCGCTGGCTTGTGCCGCCTGCGGCGCTGGCGATCCATCTTTGCATCGGGATGGCCTATGGATTTTCGGTATTCTGGCTGCCGCTGACCAATGCCTTGCCGGTCGAGGCGACCGATGCCTGCAAGAGCATGGGTCTGATGACCGCGCTGTTCACCACAGACTGCAACTGGCGCATTGCCGATCTGGGCTGGATCTACACCCTGTTCTTTGTGTTTCTTGGCTGCTCGGCCGCCATTTGGGGCGGCTGGCTGGAACGGGTCGGCCCGCGCAAGGCGGGCTTTGTCTCGGCCCTGTGCTGGACTGGCGGCATCGCGCTGGCGGCGGTTGGCGTGATCACGCACCAGCTGTGGCTGATGTGGCTGGGCGCCGGGGTGATCGGCGGCATCGGGCTGGGGCTTGGCTATATCTCGCCCGTCTCGACGCTGATCAAATGGTTCCCTGACCGCCGCGGCATGGCGACGGGCATGGCGATCATGGGCTTTGGCGGGGGCGCGATGGTCGGCTCTCCGCTGGCCCAAAAGCTGATGGAACATTTCCGCGGGGATGGCTCGATCGGCGTCTGGGAAACCTTTCTCACGATGGCGGCGATCTATCTTGTCTTCATGATGGGCGGGGCCTTTGGCTACCGCATCCCGCCCGCTGGCTGGCAACCGGAAGGCTGGACCCCGCCGGCCAAGACCAAGAAGGCCATGATCACCGAGCATCACGTGCATCTGCGCGACGCGCACAAGACCACGGCCTTCTGGATGATCTGGATCGTGCTCTGCATGAACGTCTCGGCCGGGATCGGCATCCTTGGCGCGGCCTCGCCCATGCTGCAAGAGATCTTTGCGGGCAACCTGATCGGAATGCCCGGGGTGGCCTTTGCCGACCTCTCGCCCGAACAGAAACTGCAGATCGCCAGCATCGCCGCCGGCTTCACCAGCCTTCTGTCGTTGTTCAACATCATCGGGCGGTTCTTCTGGGCCTCGATGTCGGACAAGCTGGGCCGCAAGAACACCTATTATGTGTTCTTCCTCTTGGGGATCGTCCTTTATGCCTCGGCCCCGACCTTTGCCTATTCGGGCAACCAGCTGCTGTTCGTCGCGGCCTTCTGCATCATCCTGTCGATGTATGGCGGCGGCTTTGCCACGGTGCCGGCCTATCTGGCCGATATCTTTGGCACGCAGTTCGTGGGCGCGATCCATGGCCGCCTGCTGACAGCCTGGGCCACGGCGGGCATCCTTGGCCCGGTGGTGGTGAACTATATCCGGCAGTATCAGGTCGACCGTGGCCTGTCGGGCGCCGATGCCTATGCCGCGACGATCTATGTTCTCTGCGGGATGCTGGTGATCGGTCTGATCGCCAATGCCTTCGTGCGGCCGCTGGCGGACAAGTGGTTCATGAAGCCCGAGGAGGTCGCGGCCTTGCAGGCGAAATCCGCCAGCGCCGAGGCAAAGATCGTGCATGGCTCTTTCGGGATCGACAAGGGCCGTTTCGATGCCGCCGCCTTGCTGGCTTGGGCCGTCGTGGGCCTCCCGGTTCTTTGGGGGGCATGGTTCACCCTGGTGAAAACGGCCGCCCTGTTCTGATCGATCTGGATGCGCCCCGAGGGGGGGCGCATCCATCCGCCTGGCGCCCATCCACCTGCACCCCGTCGCCGGGGCGGTGGCACCGCTCCCTCAGATAAACCGCCTTGACATCTGATATTAACCCGAAACTATGATGTAGTTCCGGAGGGAGGCTGTGATGGCAGGGATCTTGCTTGAAGGGGTATCGAAACGGTTTGGCGCGGTCGAGGTCATCCGCAACCTGAGCCTTGAGATCGGGGCAGGGGAGTTCGTGGTGTTTCTGGGGCCTTCGGGGTCGGGCAAGACCACGCTTCTGCGGATGATCGCGGGGCTGGAAAGCATTGATGCGGGTGGGTTGGTGATCGATGGGGTGCGGTCCGAGGGGCTGGCACCGGGCCAGCGGAACCTTGCGATGGTGTTCCAGAACTATGCCCTTTACCCGCATATGACCGTTGCCGAAAACATGGCCTTTGGGTTGCGCAACGTTGGCCTGCCGAAAGGCACGATCAAGGCCCGGGTGGCCGAAGCGGCGCGGATGCTGGAGATGGAGACGCTTTTGGCGCGGCGCCCGGCGGAACTGTCGGGCGGTCAGCGGCAACGGGTGGCGATCGGACGGGCCATCGTGAAAGAGCCCAAGGCGTTTTTGTTCGACGAACCCCTGTCGAACCTTGACGCCGCGCTGCGGGTCAGGACCCGGGTGGAGCTGGCAGAGCTGCACCAGCGGTTGGGATCGACGATGATCTATGTCACCCATGACCAGACCGAGGCGATGACCTTGGCCGACCGGATCGTGATCTTGAACAACTGCCGGATCGAGCAGGTGGGCACGCCGATGGAGGTTTATGCCCGGCCTGCCTCGCGCTTTGTGGCCAGCTTCATCGGCTCGCCTGCGATGAATCTCTTGCCGGTGACGCTGACGGGGCAGGGCGACCGGGCGGCGGTGCGGCTGGGGGATGGGTCGGTGGTGCCCCTGCCGGGGCGTGCGCCCAAGGGCGAGGGCCCGTGGGAGCTGGGCATCCGGCCCGAGGCGCTGACATTGTCTGCGACCGGGACGACCATGGCCACCGCGACGGTGGTGGAGCGACTGGGCGACCGGACGCTGGTCTATGCGAAACTGTCGGATGGCGTGCAGGTCATCGCGCAGGACAGCGGCAAGTCGCAGGTCAAGGCCGGGGATACCATCGGCCTTGCCTTTGATACGGCGGAAGTGCACCTGTTCGACGGGCAGGGCCGCTCGGTTTCCGTCTGATCCCGTCGCATCTGCCATCCTTCGCACCGGAGCCCGTCAGAGCGCCGGTGCAAACGATGCGATATCGGGGATGTGGGGGTCAGCCCTTGATCCCGGCGGACAGGGTGATCGCCTCGGTCACCTTGCGCTGAAAGAGAAGGTAGGCCACGGCAACCGGAAGGCCGGCCAGCACGGCGGCGGCAAGCTGACGGGCGTAATAGACCCCAAAGGCATCGTTGACCTGGGTGATGCCGACGGGGACCGTCATCATCTCGGTCTTGGTGACCGACAGGAAGGGCCAGAGGAAGGCGTTCCAGGTCCAGATGAAGGTCACGATCGACAGCGCCGTGGTGACGCCCCAGTTCATGGGCAGGTAGACCTTGAAGAGGATGCGGAACTCGCCCGCATTGTCCATCACGGCCGCCTCGCGGAAATCCTTTGGGACCTGATCGAAAAACTGCTTGTAGACGATGATGATCACCGGATGGATCAGCTGCGGCAGCATGATTCCGGCCCAGGTGTTGATCAGGCCGAGTTGCGACGTCAGCACGAAATGGTTGATGATCAGCGCCTGTGTCGGCACCATGAAACTGGCCAGGATCAGCCACCACAGGGCCTTGCGGCCGGGGAATTTCAGCTGTGACAGCGCATAGCCGCACAGCATCGATGTGGCGATGGTGATGACCGTCACCCCCACCGCAACGGCGATGGAATTGATGTACCAGGTCACGATCTGCGTGTCGTAGATCGCGGTGGTATAATGGCTGAAGGTCAGGGTCTCGGGCCAAAGTTCGATATAGGGGCGAACGACCTCATCCTCGGGCTTGAGAGACGAGATGACCCCCCAATAGAGCGGAAATGCCCAAAGAAGCGCAAGAAGGATGGTCAGAACGGTGATGACCCCGCCCCAGAAATTTGCGCGTTGCAGGTGGATCGTGGTCATTTGCGTCCCCCCGCCAGGCGCAGAAGTTGAAATTGCAGGACCGAGACAACGACGACCAGCACGAAAAGCGTGACGGCCACGGCGGCGGCGCGGCCGCCCTGGTCTTGCTGGAACGCGCGTTGAAAGACGTAGTAGACCAGAACCATGTTGTCGTTCGGGCGTCCGCCTTGGGAAAACAGGTAAACCTGGTCAAAGATCTTCAGTTGCGCGATGAGCTGGATCGTGAAGACAAGGCTGGTCACCGGCCAGAGCAGGGGCCAGGTGATCCGGCGAAAGGTCGTCCAGCGGCCGGCATTGTCCAGCGCGGCGGCCTCATAGATCTCGGGCGGGATCGCACGCAGCCCGGCCAGAAAGAGCAGGATCGAAAATCCTGCGGTCCACCAGATCGTCACCACGCCGACGGCGGGCATGAACCAGTCGCGGGTCTTCATGATCGGGATGCGGTCCAGGCCCAAAAGGTCAAGGACATGCATCAGGATGCCGAACTGGAAGTTCAGCACCCAGTCCCAGATCAGATAGACCACGGAGACAGGCAGGATATAGGGCAGGAAAAACAGCGCCAGAATGGCCGCCTGCAGCCTGCCCTTCAACCGAGAGACGCCAAGCGCGATCAACAGCGCCACGATCGTGCCGGGCAGAACCGTCAAAAGAACGAAATAGGCGGTGTTCCAGGCGGCGGTGCGGAAGCGGGGGTCAGTGTCGAGCCGGGTATAATTGTCGAGGCCCACCCATTCTCCAGACCCGATCAGCGGCGCGTCAGTGAATGAAATGCCGAACATCTGGATCGTGGGCCAGACAAAGACCAAGAGATAGATGGCAAGGAACGGCGCCACCAGAACGGCAGCAACAAGGGCATCCTTGCGGCGGTTGGTCAGCATGGCATATCCCCAAAATTTCCGGGCTGCACGGCAGGGTCATGCAGCCCGGAGGGTGGTCAGGCTTAGAGCGCGTTCAGCTCTTCCTTGATCGACTCCACGGCTTCGGCCGGGTCCATCTCGCCGTTCAGCGTTGGCACGAAATAGGTCGACATCACGTCGAAGATCGGCCCGGCAACGCCCGCAAGCGGGGATTTCGGATCAAAGATCATGTTGGCCGTCAGGCTTGAATAGGTCGCGTTCGGCTCCATCGCAATATAGTCGGGCGAGGCGACAACCGCGCCATTCGCCGGGATATGGCCGGCGGTGGCCCAGAAGAGCGAGTTCTTCGACATCCAGGACATGACCTCCAGAACCGCGGCGCGCTTTGCGGCGGGCATCTCCTTGCCTTGGTTCGCAGGGATCGCAAAGGCATGGCTGTCGGCATAGGTCGCGGGCTTGTCAAAGATCACCGGCAGTTCGACGGCCCCCCAGTTGAAGAGCTTTCCCTGAGCATTGAGGTCGGTCATCGTCGGCACTTCCCAGACGCCATTGATCATCATCGCCGCTTCGCCGCTGGTAAACAGCGCGACGGTGGCCGGATAGTCGGTGTAGGTCGATTGCAGACCCGCCTTTGTCCAGTCGGCCAGAACCCCAAGCGCGTTTGCCAGCTTTGCCCCATTGTCCCCGGCCAGGAATTCGCCATCGGTCATCAACGCGCCATTCTGCTGGCCCATCAGCGAATAGATGGTGCGGAACATGAAGTTGCCGTCGGCGGTCACGCTGCCCAGCGGGAATTTGACCCCACTGTCCTTCAGCGCCTGCAGGGTGGCGGTAAAGCCGTCGCGGCTGTCCAGCCCCTTGGGCTTGCCGGTTTCGTCCAGCATCCCGGCTTTTTCCAGCAGGTCCTTGTTGTAATAAAGGACGATCGGATGGGTATCGAGCGGGACGGCATATTGCTTGCCCTCCATCGTCACCGCGTCCCAGGTCGCGGGCGCGAAATCGGCCGAAGACAGGCCCATCGCCGTCCAGTCATCGGCGGTGAGTTCCTGCAAGACGCCCTGCTTGACGGCCAAGGGGATCCGGCTTGCGTGATAGGTCATGATGTCTGGCGCCTCGCCGACGGCGGCCGAGGTCTGGACCTTGGCATAAAAGGGCGTGCCCCATTCCAGCGTGGTCGCATCGATCTTGATCGCGCCAGAATGGGCGGTGTTGAAGTCCTCGATCATCTTCTTCATCCGCACGCCGTCACCGCCGCCCAGAAAATCCCACCAGACCACGGTCTCTTCCGCCTGTGCGACCCCGGCAAAACCGATGGTGGCGACGATGGCGGTTTTCAGCATTCCCCTTACAGTCATCTTTTCCTCCCTTTTGCCGGCGTGGTTCGCCGTGTTCTCCGCAGAAATACGTATCCGATCACCGGATACTTAAAGGCCCACCCGGATCATCGAGTAGGAATGTGGCGGCAGGGTCAGGTGCAGCCCTTTGCCTGCCAGTTTGGCCCCGCTGCCCTTTTGTGGGGCGACGGTGTCGGGATTGGTCTTGGAATTGCGCGCCTCAAGATCTGCATGCTTGAGGAGCGTGTGGTCCACGGTCCGGGCCGCAAAGCCGTCAAGGGCGAGGTCGACCTCCATTGGCTCCTCTCCATTGCGGTTGATCGCAAAGAAGGTGAGCGTGCCCGCGTCGTCGTTCCTGACCCCTGCAATATCGAGCCAGGGGACGCCTGCAGCGGCATCGGCGTCATAGCAGGGCACCTCGACCGCCAGCTGCATGGCGGTGCCGCGCCCATGTTTCGAGGCGAAGAGGAAGGGCCAATAGATCGTCTGCCGCCAGGCCGGGCCGCCCGGTTCGGTCATGATCGGGGCGATCACATTCACAAGCTGCGCGATGCAGGCGATCTTCACCACATCGGCGCGGCGGATAAAGGTGTTCAGGATGCAGCCAACCTGCAGGACGTCTTCGAAATTGTACTGATCTTCCAGAAGAACCGGGGCCTCGGGCCAATCCCAGCTGCGCATCCGCTCGGCATCGGCCTTGCGTTCGTGATACCAGACGTTCCATTCGTCGAAGGAAATCGTCACCTGCCGTTTTGACCGCTTCTTGGCCTTCACATAGTCGATGATGCCCGCCACAGTGCCGATATAGGTGTCAAGTTTCTGCGGCAAGGCAAGGAATTCATTGGAATTCTTTTCATAGTTCTCGAAATACATATGCAGGCTGATGTGGTCGACCTGATCGTAGGTTTCCTCCAGCACCGTTGCCTCCCATTGCGGATAGGTCGGCATGTTGGAATGGGACGATCCACAGACCACCAGCTCCAGCGTCGGGTCGAAGCCGCGCAGCGCCTTGGCGGTTTCGTTCGCCAGATGGCCATACTCCCGGGCGGTCTTGTGGCCCACCTGCCAAGGCCCGTCCATCTCGTTTCCAAGACACCAGAGGCGGCAGTTCCACGGGTCCTTGCGGCCGTTTTTCGCGCGAAGGTCTGACCAATAGGTCCCGCCCTTGTGGTTCACATATTCGACAAAGGCCCGCGCCTCATCCAGCCCCCGCGAGCCGAGATTGACGGCCAGCATCATCTCGGTCCCGGCCTTTTCAGCCCAGTCGGCAAATTCGTGGATGCCAACCTGATTGGTCTCGGTCGTGCGCCAGGCAAGATCAAGGCGTTTGGGGCGTTGGTCCTTGGGGCCGATCCCATCCTCCCAGTTATACGCCGAAACGAAGTTGCCGCCGGGATAGCGGCAGATGGGTGTGTCGATGGCGCGGACAAGGTCGATCACGTCCCGACGCATGCCTTCGGCATCGGCGGTCGGATGGCCGGGTTCGTAGATCCCGGTATAGACCGCCCGACCGAGGTGTTCGAGGAACGAGCCATAAAGCCGCTTGTCGATATCGGCGATCGTATAGGCGCTGTGCGCGGTGACCCTGGCCTTCATCTTTCCTCCCGTCCGGATGATGTGCATCGGCACTTCCGGTCTGTACCAGAATTTCAGGTATAGTTTGCCGGAATGACAGAGTCGGTCAAGCGAAAAGGTGGAGCGGCCTCAGCCGCGCAAAAGCCGAAGGGTGATGTCTTGATCGTGGTTGCCGAAGCCGCGCCCAAAGATGTTCATGCCGCCGGGATGTCGCGCATCGTCCTTGACCCCGATCCGCACCCGGATCGAGCGGTGGTCGTTCAGTTCCAGATCGCTGAGCGCGCAGTCCGACACCCGCTTGCCATCCAGGAATGTGCCGGTTGCCGTCACTTCCCAATGCTTCAGATCGCCATATTGCGACCCGGCCAGTTTCCACCAGTCGGGCGTGTATTTGCCCCGCTTGTCGCCATAATCGCCCGGCGATGTCCATGTGCCGATCTCATGGCCGTTGATCGTCACCGTGATGTCCGAGGGCCAGTCTTTCGAGGTGCCCGGAACTTCGGAAGACATTTCCATCAACACTTCGACCGATTTGACCGGCGTACCGGCAAGCTTGGCATTGTTGGGAAACTGGTATTCGACAAAACCCCTTGTAAACCAAAGCAGTCCGGCGCGCATGCGGTCGGGATCAAGAAAGGTATCGGGCACATCAAGCAGCCCGATCACCCCCTCGGGAGAGCACAGGCCACAGGGCGCGGACACTTCGCAGCGGGTATAAAGGCCGATCGGCATCGACACGTCGATCGCATCGGACGGCTGCGCGGGCGGCCGCTCTTTGAAGGCAATCAGCAGTTCGGTAAAGGTGGACAGGCAGATTTTCTGGCTGCCCTTCCGCCCCTTTTCCGACCGCGTCTGCACCAGACCCACGTCGACCAAGATCTGAATATTCGACGAAACCGTTGACTGCGGAAGGTCCAGATCTTCTGAAATCTGGTTGACGTTGCGGGGGCCTCCCCGCGTCAGATGGTCAAGAATGCGGGCGCGGACTTCGCTGGCAAGACTGCGTAGAATGTCCTGGCGTTCCAGGGGATCAACAACAAGAATCTGATTTGTCATGGCATCACGGTTTCTGATATGACGGATTTGTATCAGGAACTTCGATGCAAATAAAGCGGGTCACACCGGGGGCCCCGTCAACACCGGGGACTTGGTCCATGGGCTACGCAGGTGCGGACCGATCTTCGCCTCGCCCTTCCCACCGCCAAGGAAACGCCCCGGGCCGCCGGAAACCCCAAAGCCCACTGCTGCCAAATGGCCAGGCTTCCGGGCGGACGAGACGGCACTGCCCCTCCCACGACCTGCTGACGAGCCGGAGTGCCCAAGCCTTTCTGGAACCAGTGGACCTCAGTCCTTGAGCGGATGCTGAGCCGTCCCCTCAGTTTTCCTGTTTAGCCTGCCAGTCGAGGAGAACCCGCCGGATGACCTCCTGACGGGTTGGCATTTCAGGGTCGGCGCGACGTGCATCGTCAAGTGCCGCGATCAACTCGCGCGGCAGCCTCAC
>JALQUQ010000530.1 GCA_023263735.1 Paracoccaceae bacterium
CTCACCGGCTTCCATGCGCCGCCGCCATCCCCATGCCCGGCCGATGGCGCGCAGGATATGTGGATCTTGGGCCTGATCCTCACTGGGCCGGTAGTCGGCGGGCGGCAGGATCTTCGGCCGCCCGTTCTTCTTGCGCACTGTCAGGGGGATAGGCGAACAGGCCGCCGCCGGCTTAAAAGGCAAGGCTCAGAGAACCGCCCTGATGAGCGCGTACCGCAACCTCGTGAGCGAGGGGCGCATTGAATTCGTGACCTTTCACCAATCGATGTCCTACGAGGAGTTCATCGAAGGGTTGCGACCAACCACCGATCAAGCTGAAGATACCTCTGCAGACACAGGGTTTCGGTTGGAACCCGTCGCCGGGATATTTCGGCGCATTTCCGAGCGAGCGGAGAAAGGAGTGCCAGTTACGTCGAACGAGAACGCCCTTTCTCTCGATGGACGGCAGGTTTTCAAGATGTCGATCGCGCGCGCCAATGTTGCGTCAGAGAACTACCTTTTTGACGAAGCAATTTCAGAGGGCCACACCCTTCTGGGCTGGGAAGACATCGATTTCACTGACGACAAATTCTCCGACGTCAACGAGATACTGGAGGCCTGTCGTGAAGAGGGTGCGCGGGAAGGCGAGGTTTCTCTTCAGTCTGGTCAGGTCAGTCAAGTGGACCTGTTCCGCAATCAGCTCGAAATCGGTGACATCATCGTCGTGACAAAGGGCAACAGCCTCTTCCGGGCCATTGGTGAGGTTACTGGCAATTACGAATACCGACAGCGTGACAACCGAAAGTACTGCCATCGTCGGTCCGTGCGTTGGCTCTGGGTGGACAGGGCCGGAGTACCCGCAAGTGAAATTTACGATGGCAACTTCACCATGCGGTCAATTTATTCTCTCAATCGGGCTCGCTTGACCGATGCCTCATCGAAGAACGGCGGAAGGCAGTCCACCGAGTTCAATCGGTCATTGCCTGGGATCCGGCGCGCAAGCGGCGTCCGCACCATCCGCCCGAGAAGTTGCGTGATATGCGTCTTGTCCCGTGCAGGCCGGAACGAGACCATGACTTCGGCGCGTGGGCAGTCCCAACCCGTGCTGATGGCGTCCTTCGCGATCAGAACCCGGACCCATGTGGAGTCCTGCACCCGCTCGGGTGAGATGTAGGGCACGCTGTGGCGTCCGAAGGTCTGGGTCGAGTGCTCGCCGAACACATGCGCCACCGCATCTTCGGGCAACTCCGGCCACTGGGTGAAAATCGTATCCAGCGCCTTGCCGATGTCATTATGATCCGGCGCATTCGGTACCTGCAGTACCATGAGCGGCAGCACCACACCCGCATGGGCGCACCGACTTCGTGGTCAAGCGGCAGCTCTCGGCCGTGATCCACGCCGTCGGCCATTGCGCCAGCGAGATCATCGTCGCCTACGAGCCGGTCTGGGCCATCGGCACCGGGCAGACCGCGACGCCGGAGCAGGCGCAGGCCGTGCACGCCGTGCTGCGGGCCCAGCTGCGCGCCGCATCGGCCCGCTCGCAGCGCAACCGCATCCTCTACGGTGGCAGCATGAATGCCGGCAATGCGACC
>JALQUQ010000531.1 GCA_023263735.1 Paracoccaceae bacterium
AAGGCCCGTTGCCGGATTGATCAGACCCGCCGCCGAAACGCCAATCGGCAGGCCCGGCCGATGCCCATCGCACCAGTCAATCGCCGTGACCATCGCCGCAACAAGGGCGCCATAGTCCTTGGGCGTGGGCCAGCGGTTTCGGGCCACCAAGTGCCAGTTGGCATCAAAGACCTGCGCCTCGATCTTGGTGCCACCCAGATCGATCCCTGCGGCGATCATGGCGTCACCCGGTGCAGGCGCACCCCCGAAACCACGCGGGTCAGCGTGCCCTGACCGGCAAAGGGGTCATCGACATTCAGGCCAAGGCTTTCCGACCAGACCACCGCCAGAACCTGCGCCAAGGCGATGTACAAAGGCGCGGCCCAAGGGTCGGGCAGCGAAAGCCCCAGATCGGGCACGGTTACAACCGACCCCGGAAATTGCGCCCGCACTTCATCGATCAGATCGTCATCATAGGCCCGCGCCAGCGGATCGGCCGACCGAAACACCCAAAGATCGGTGGCACCAACGGTAAAGCTTTTCGGCCCATGCCGGAACCCCAGCGTTGAATCCCACAGCGCGGGAATGCGCCCCGCCGCAAGTTCCATCACCTTTAGCGCGGCCTCGCGCGCGGCAAAGGTCAACGCCCCCGACCCCACGAACACCGCCCGGTCGGGACGGCGGGCAGCCTGCGCCATCGCCTGATAGGGGGGCAACAGCGCATCCAGAGCCTCTGCCAGCGCCTGAAACCGCCCCGCCACCCCGGCCACCGGCAAGCTGCGATCAAACACCGCCGCCGCCGTCAGCAGCATCGTCGAAAAGCTGGAGGTCATCGCAAAGCCCTGATCATGCGTCGCCTCGGGCAAGACGATCACCTTGGCCCCCGGCCGCGTGGCCAGCGCCGAGGCCCCGTTACAGGTGATGTTCAGACGCGGCCAATCGGGGCAAAGCGCGTCCAGCGCATCCAGCAAACCGATGGATTCCGTCGAATTGCCCGACCGGCCAAAGCTGACGATCAGCCGCCGCGCGCCGCGCAAATAGGCATGCGGCCGGGCCACGATGTCGGTGGTGGGCACAGACCGCAGGCGCGGACCGCCCTGCCCTTCGAACCCGGCGGCCAGAATATCCCCGATATAGGCCGAGGTTCCGGCCCCACAAAACCAGACCTCCTCGACCGCCAGCCCGGCGATCCAGTCGCGCAGCGCGGCGACCTCCAGCCCCGCCCCCCAATCGCGCCAGATGGCGGGCTGAGACAGGATTTCGCGCCCGGTGGCGTGTTGGGTCAATATGGGTGTCGGGCTCATCGGGTCTGGGTCACTTTCGAAAGGGTTGCGGGCCGATCGGGGTCATGCCCCAAGGCCAGCGCAACGCCAAGCGCTATGGGATAGGTCAGGCACAGCAAGGCGGCGGCAGCAGCGGCGGGCGTCAACCCTGTGGCCCCCACATCAGACGGGCGCAGACGAAACACCGTGCCCCCGGCCGCGCGGAAACGGGCTTCGGCGGTGTTCAGGCTGTCTTGCACCTCGGGCTGTTCGGTATCAAGGATCACAACCAACAGCGGGTTGGTCACCAATTGCA
>JALQUQ010000532.1 GCA_023263735.1 Paracoccaceae bacterium
TCTGCCTCGCCATCCAGCAGCGCTTCCAATTCCTTGGCCTGTGCCAGCGGAACCAGGTCTTTCAGCGATTTCTCGGCATCGGCGACGATTTCGGCATCGCCCTCCATCTCGCCCAGCTCGATCAGTTCCACGTTGTCTTTCAGACCCGAGGAAATCAGCTTGTAGGTCGACACCGCGTCCAACAACCCCTGCCGCTCGCGCATCAGTTTTTGTGCCTTGGCGGGATCGTTCCAAAGGTTCGGATCTTCGATCATCGCGTTGAATTCTTCCAACCGATGGGGCGCGGTTTCCCAGTCCATCCGTTGGGCCAAAAGCTTCAGCGATTTTTCGATCAGGGCGATGTGGTTCTGCGTCTCGGCGCGCATGGCGTCTTCCTTGGGCTTTTGCCGGGGGCTTTGCCGGGCGTGATTAGCGAAAAGCGCGCCCCACGACAAGAGAGGCCCGCCCAATTCCTGCCCCGGCACGGGGGCCGGAGCGCAAATGTTCAGTAAAGGCCGCCGGAACTGAGCGTTCCGAAATCCGCCTTCTTGGGAATGACCTTGCGTTCCCCGGTCGCGGTGGTGACCGCAGCACCGCCGCCATCGCCCACGTCGTTTTCGCCAAAGGCGAACAGAGGCAGGTTGCCGCCCATGGTAAAGCCACCATCGACGAACAGACCAAACACCGGTTCTTCGCCATCCCGGAAATATTCCGCCACGACATTTTCGCCGCTCGCATCATCGGGCAAACGGCCGCCGGTAAAGCGGTCGATGTTGATGAAATACCCGCCCGGCGGCACCTTGAATTTGCCGCCACCGTATTTCTTGATCGCCGTCGACATGAACTGTTGGAACACCGGGCCGCAGAATCCCCCGCCCGAAGCCCCTGCCCCCAGCGTGCGCGGCTGGTCATAACCGATATAGCACCCCGCCACGATGTTCGACGAAAAGCCGATGAACCAGACGTCCTTGGCATCGTTCGTGGTGCCGGTCTTGCCTGCGATCGGAACCGGCAATTTGACACCGCGCGCCGTTCCGCGCTGCACCACGCCCTCCATCATCGAGGTCAACTGATAGGCGGTGATCGCATCCATCACCCGCTCGCGGCTTGACGTGATCCGCAGCGCATCGCCGGGGTTCAGGCTGGCCAGTTGGCAATCTTCGCACACCCGCTGGTCATGGCGATAGACGGTGCGGCCAAACCGGTCCTGAACCCGGTCAACCAGCGTCGGCTCAACCCGCTCGCCCCCGTTGGCAAACATCGCATAGGCCGCCACCATCTTGAACAAGGTGGTTTCCTGCGAGCCAAGCGCATTGGCCAGAAACGGATTCATCCGATCATAAACCCCGAACCGCTCGGCATAGCCTGCCACCGTTTCCATGCCGATTTCCTCGGCAATCCGGATGGTCATCAGGTTTCGCGACTGTTCGATCCCGGTGCGCAACGGCGTTGGGCCATAGAATTTGTTCGACGCGTTCTTGGGGCGCCAGATGCCGTCGGGGGTGTTCACCTCGATCGGGGCGTCAACCACGATGGTCGCGGGGGTAAAGCCCGAATCCAGTGC
>JALQUQ010000533.1 GCA_023263735.1 Paracoccaceae bacterium
CGAGAATATAGGTCATGGTGCAAGGCCCTGTGCGTGCGGGTAGCGAGAAAACTGGCCAAGACAATGCCCTGCCATGGCCCCTGTGAAAACCCCGAATTCAAACCGCCACGGGGGGATCGGCGACAAGAATTTTGGAAAAATTCTTGCAAATTTCTTAAGGAAGAAATTTGCGTGGCGCGGGGGACCGAGGGTGCGCATGGGTCACATCCCGCTGTCCGGTGGCGCGCCGATCCGCTGGGTCATATAGCGGTCAAGGGCGGCGATCTGGTCTGGGGTCATCCGGAGCCCCAGTTTGCTGCGCCGCCACACCACATCCGCCGCGTGATGGGCGTATTCGTGCTGCATCAGCCAACGCAGTTCGGCTTCGGTCAAGGTGGCGCCGAAATCTTGGCCCAGATCGGCAAGACAACTGGCATCGCCAAGAATGTCAAAGGCTTCGGTGCCATAGGCGCGGATCAGGCGGGCGGCATGGGCCTCGGTCAGAAAGGGGTATTTCGCGATCAGCCTTGCCCGCAGATCGGCCACGCCCCAATGGGGAAAGCCCCCGCCCGGCAGGGGCACGCGGGCGGTCCATTTCGGGCTGAGACCCGGGAAGAACGGGGCGATCTTGTCCATCGCGCTTTCGGCAAGGCGGCGATAGGTGGTGATCTTGCCGCCAAAGACATTGAGGAGGGGCGCGCCGCCCATTTGGTTCAGTGACAGCACGTAATCGCGGGTTGCCGCCGTGGCGGAGCTGGCCCCGTCATTATAGAGCGGGCGGACGCCGGAATAGGTCCAGACCACATCTTTTTGCTGGAGGGGTTTGCGGAAGTAGCGGGAGGCGAAGGCCAAGAGGTAATCGCGCTCTTCCTCGGTGCAGATGGCCGCGCCGGGGGGGCCTTTGTGATCTTTGTCGGTGGTGCCGATCAGGGTGAAATCCTGCTCATAGGGGATGGCAAAGATGATCCGGCCATCTTCGCCCTGAAAGAAATAGCATCGGTCGTGGTCATAGAGCTTGCGGGTCACGATATGGCTGCCGCGCACCAGACGCACGCCTTCGGAAGCGTTGATCCCGGCCACGTTGCGGATCACGTCTTCGACCCATGGGCCGCCCGCATTGACCAGCACGCGCGCGAAATGGGTCTGGCGGCCGTTTGCGCCCAAGGTTTCGATTTGCCAATGATCGCCCACCCGCTGGGCCTGAACGACCCTTGTGCCCACAAGGATGCGGGCGCCCCGCGCCTCGGCATCGCGGGCGTTCAGCACCACAAGGCGGGCATCTTCGACCCAGCAGTCGGAATATTCATAGGCGCGGCGGAATTTGGGGTTGAGCGCCTTGCCCGCCGGGTCGCGCGTCAGATCGAGGGTGCGCGTGGCGGGCAAGATCTTGCGCCCGCCAAGGGTGTCATAGAGGAACAGGCCCAGCCGGATCAGCCATGCGGGCCGCCGTCCCTTCATCCAGGGCATGACGAGGCCAAGCAAACGGCTGGTTGGCGTATCGCTTTCGAACCGCATGTCGGGGTGATAGGGCAGCACAAAGCGCATCGGCCAACTGA
>JALQUQ010000534.1 GCA_023263735.1 Paracoccaceae bacterium
GTAGAAGGCGAGCATGTGCTCGGCGGAGGTGTTCTTGGGCGTGTGGCTGGTGATCTTGACGAGGGTGAGCTCCACCTGCAGCGGCGTCGCGCCGATCAGGCGGGCGAACTGGTTTTCGGTCTGAATCTTTTTCGGCATCAGATTCAGCAAGCCGATGCGCAGCGGGCGAATATCCTGCCGTGCCGCCCGTTCGGGCGACATGACCATCACGCCCTCGTTCCGCAGAACGTTAAAGGCGGGAAGGTTCTCTGGCAGGGTAATCGGCATTGACGCGCTCCTTTTGCGGTCGATTTAGGCGGAGGCCCCACGCCGATCAATGGCATGGGCAAGCAAACTGTTGAAATCGGCGGGCGACGTGACGGATTTCACCTCATCCGCCGTGATCGTCACCCCCCATTCCGCCATGGCCGCATAGCGCGGTTGGCGGTGGGCCAAGGCCTTGGCATAGGTCCAGCGCACAAAATGATCGGGGTCGATCGCCGTTTCCGATGCGCCGGTGGTTTCCCCATATTCCTGCCACATGCGGTGCAGGAACGCAGGCTGATAATACATCGGCTTCGGCGCTTTGTCGAAGCGGCGGACGAGTTCGGCGGTGTGATCCTCGGACCCTTTGATCCAGACCAAGAGCAGATTGTCCGACAGGGTGGTCAGCACCTCATCCTTTGGATCGGCCGGATCGACCACCTCACAGATCGACCCCGACGTGTCGCAGATGAAGTTCTGATAGCCATACAGGTCTTCGGCGCGTTTGATGAAATGCCCGGTGTCCAGCATCGCGGCGATCTCGGCCCGGCGATGTTCCTCTTGCCGCTTCATGTATTCGGCAAAGGGCAGGCCGCCCAGATCGGGGTTGCCGGGTTTGCCCAGATAGGTGGACAGCGGCGCAAGGTTATCAAACGTGATGTTTGAGGCGATATAGACCGAATCCGACATCAACAATTCGCGCAACAGCGGAACCTTCATCGCCTCACGCTTGAAATTGTCGGCAATCAATTCGCCCATGTAGCGGGTGCCGATGCGGTAATCGACCGAGTAGTGAAACCAGCCGCCGCCATTCTTGGGTGCCGCATCGCGCAGCATGTTGGACAGATAGGTCTTGCCCAGACCCGACATGCCAAACAGCAGCACGCGCTTGCGCGATGATGCCAGAAATTCTGCGCCGTTTTGATAGATCATCTGGCCTTTACCCCACTTCCCGCAGGGGCGTTGATTACATGGGGCGATCACCGGCTTCAATGAAAAAACCCCGCCAGACCGGCGGGGTTTCGGAGGAGAGACGGGAAGATCGCTCAGAAGGAAAAGCCGACCTTGATCCCCACCGCCAAGGCGCGGTTGCCCGCAAAGGTCGCGGCCCCGCCAAGCGCTGTGGCATTGCCGATATCCACATAACGCACACCCGCCGAAATCTTCATGTTGTCGCGGGTATAGGTGCCCCCCAGTTGCAAGGACAATTGGCCATCGGTCGGGCCAAGGTTGCCCACGGTGCCGCCATGATGCTTTTCATAGCCAATCGCGATCGACCCGGCAAAGG
>JALQUQ010000535.1 GCA_023263735.1 Paracoccaceae bacterium
ACAAGGTCGAACTGCAATCGGAAAGCGCGGGCGAAGAGGCGGGGATCAAATCGGCCTCGTACAAGATTACGGGCCATAATGCCTATGGCTGGCTGAAGTCGGAATCGGGCGTGCATCGCTTGGTGCGGATTTCGCCCTATGACTCGGCGGCGCGGCGGCATACGTCGTTTTCTTCGGTCTGGGTTTATCCGGTGATCGATGACAACATCGAAATCGTGGTGCCTGACAGCGAAATCCGCATCGATACCTTCCGGTCTTCGGGGGCGGGTGGTCAGCACGTCAACACCACCGACTCGGCCGTGCGGATCACGCACTTACCCACCGGGATCGTGACGACCTCATCCATGAAATCGCAGCACCAAAACCGCGAAATCGCGATGAACGCACTGAAATCGCGCCTGTATCAGATGGAGTTGGACAAGCGGAACGCCGCCATCAACGCCGCCTATGAAAACAAGGGCGAAGCGGGTTGGGGCAACCAGATCCGGTCTTATGTTCTGCAGCCCTATCAGATGGTCAAAGATCTGCGTACGGGCGAGGAAACCAGCGACACCCAAGGGGTTCTCGATGGGGATCTGGATCGCTTCATGGCGGCCACGCTGGCGATGCAAGTGTCGGGCAAAAGCCGGTCGGAAGCCAATTCCGACTGAGCCCTGCGCAAAGCTTATATCCAAGATACTTGTTTCCACAGCCTTGGCACTGCGGCTAGCCTGATCCTGAACAGGGGAGAAGGCGATGACGCAGACCATTGGCACCGAAGCCCGGCCGATGCCGGATATCATGGAACTTGATCTCAGCGACCTGCGGGCCGCGCTTGCGCTTGGCTGGCGGGATGCCAAGGCCGCGCCGCTGTATGGTCTGTTCTTTGCGGGGGTCTATGTTCTGGGGGGCCTCCTCCTGACCTTTTCGATGGCGGTCGAGGGCCAGTTGTGGTGGTCGATCGTGGCGGGGGCGGGGTTTCCGATGCTGGGCCCCTTTATCGCCTGCGGCTTTTACGAAGTGTCGCGCCGGTTGGAGCAGAACGAACCGCTGACTTGGCCCGGCGTTCTGGGGGCGGTGTTTCGGCAAAAAGACCGCCAGATGCCCACGATGGCCGCGATTGTGGTCGTCTTTTTCCTGTTCTGGAACTTTCTGGCGCATATGATCTTTGCGCTGTTTCTGGGCAATTCCACCATGACCGATGTGTCAAACAGTCTGGCCATTTTCATGACGCCCGAAGGCGTGATGATGGTGGCCTTTGGCACCTTTGTCGGGGCGGTGTTCAGCTTTGTGCTTTATGCCCTGTCGGTGGCCAGCCTGCCGCTGCTGTTGGATCGCGATATCGATTTCATCACCGCCATGATCGCCAGTTGGACCTTGGTGACCGGCAATTTCCGGGTGATGATGATCTGGGCCCTGTTGATTGCAACCTGCCTCTTTGCGGCGATGATTCCGGCCTTTCTGGGCCTGTTCATCGTGCTGCCGCTGTTTGGGCATGCCAGTTGGCATCTGTATCGACGCGCGTTGCAATGATCGGCGCCATGCCCT
>JALQUQ010000536.1 GCA_023263735.1 Paracoccaceae bacterium
AGACCTCCTTCTATTCCTTTTTTTCAATACCACAACAAAGACATCAAAAGCAGAAGAAATCTTTAATAGATTTAGAGATACTAATAAGGTCAATGTTCGTGGTGAGATTCAAATCGATGGTGAAGATTACATCATCGTCAGGGAGGTTGAAAGAAAACTCTCTAAAAAAGGAGAGTGGAATGTATCTACTAAATTAGATTTCTTTAAGAAATTAGCGGACGGTAGTCTTCAGAATTTCACTGGTGAGCAACGTCGTGAGACGGAAGCATTCATCAAATCGTCAATTGGTGACATCAATGACTTCTTAATGACTATTTTAACGACCGCTACAAACTTAGAAGAATTAATCGAATCTAAACCAACTGCAAGAGGTCAGGTATTATCCCGATTCTTGGGATTGGATTCCTTAAAACTTAAAGAAGAAACTGCAAAAGAAATGACCAGTAACTTCCAAAAGAGTATGTTGTCAAACGTATATGATGTGGAAACTCTAAAACAACAAATAGTGGAGTGTAATGACTCCATTGGTTTGGAGCAAGAAAACATTAAGACTTTTGAAAAAGAGTTAAAGGAATCTAACGATAGAATTAAAAAGGGACAAGAGTACCGTGATGACCTTATTAAAAAGAAGCACACTGGTTTGGATGAAGAACTCCTTCGTATTAACCCAAATACGTTAGAAACAGAAATCCTGCAATTTGATATGAACATACAATCTGTTCAGAATCAAATGAATGAAATCAAAGTGGTGGAACCTTCGTCTTACTATCACGAAGACCAACACGATGAGGCAAAGGAAAAACTTTCAGAGATGAAAGTTAAAGTTGGAACTTTGGAGACAAAGATTCAGGACTTTGAATCTGAGATTAAGGGATTTGAGGGAGGTCTACAATGTCAATATTGTGGTATTGTTTTGGCTCAGTCAGAATATACCGAAAACAAAAAGAAAGAGTTGGGAGACTTAAGAATTGACTTAAGTAATTCTCAAACCCTACTTGAAGGATTAGATAAGGATGAAAAATCATTTGTTCAACTAAAATCCGAATTTGATTTGTATGAGAAGAACAAGCTCATCAAGGAAAAATATGAGATTCAGATTGAGTCCTTAGGATTGAAGAAGAAAGAAGTTAAGGATAGATTGGAAAGATTCCGCAAGGACCAACAAAAACTTGAGGAGAACAAAAAGATTGATGAAACCCTTATGAAAGCCGATTTACGATTGGACGAATTACAAAGAGAAAGAGATGGGATTAACTTTAAGATTACCAACGCAAATAACAACATCAAACGTCATCAAGATAAGATTTCTGAAAACCAAAACAACATTCAGAAGATTGGTGAAGAGTTTGAAAAGTTAAAGATTTATAAGTTGTACTTAGAAGTGTTTGGTAAGAACGGTATATCTAAACTCATTATGAAGAATATGATGCCAGTCATCAACTCAGAGTTACAACGACTATTGATGGATTCTGCTGAGTTCAAACTTGAAGTGAGGATTTCAGA
>JALQUQ010000537.1 GCA_023263735.1 Paracoccaceae bacterium
ATTTCCCGTTTGAAACATGGGAAGTCATGTCATCACCGTAAGGTAGGATTGCGTCGCCCTCCGGGCCCTGTAACAACAAGGAAAAGACAGATGACCAAACCGATGACCAAGACCCAGCTCGTCGCCGCGCTTGCCGAAGCCATGGGCTCTGACAAGAAAACCGCCAGCGCTGCTCTGGACGCCATTGCCGAGGTTGTCTCGAAGGAAGTTGCCGCCGGCGGCGCCGTGACCCTGCCGGGCCTGGGCAAGGTGGTCTGCCGTGAGCGTGGCGAGCGCATGGTGCGCAACCCCGCCACCAACGAGATGGTGAAAAAGCCCGCCGACAAGCAGGTCAAGTTCTCGATCGCCAAGGCGCTGAAGGACAGCGTCAACGCCTGATTTCGATCAGCACTGCGTTTGAACCGGAAAGGGTCGCCCGCTGGGCGGCCCTTTTCGCTGGAGGTATGATGGACATCAAAGCCATAGCGCTGGGTCTGGCCTTTGCGGTGATGTGGTCATCGGCCTTTGCCAGCGCGCGGATCATCCTGATGGATGCGCCGCCCCTGTGGTCGCTGGCCTTGCGCTTTGCCATTTCGGGCGGGCTTGCAGTGGGGATTGCGCGTGCCATGGGGCAAAGCTGGCGGCTGCCGCGCGCGCAGGGCCGGGCGGTGGTGATCTTTGGCCTGTGCCAGAACGCGCTTTATCTGGGGCTGTTTTTTGTGGCCATGCAGAAGATCGAAGCCTCGCTTGCCTCGATCATCGCTTCGGCCATGCCGCTGATCGTTGCGGGTCTGGGCTGGGCCTTTCGGGGCGAGCGGGTGGCGCCTTTGGGTCTTGCCGGTCTGGTGGCCGGGTTTGTGGGCGTGGCGCTGATCATGGGAAGCCGGTTGCAGGGCGGGGCCGATCTGGTGTCGGTGGGGCTGTGCGTGATTGGCGCAACCGCGTTGGCGGTGGCCACGCTGTCGGTGCGTGGGGCCAGTGCGGGGGGCAACCTGCTTATGGTCGTGGGTTTGCAGATGCTGGTCGGTTCGGCCGCGCTGGCCTTGGTTGCCCTGATGATCGAGCCGATCGAGGTTACGCCGACCCTGCGGCTGGCGCTCGCCTTTGCCTATCAGATTCTGGTGCCCGGTCTGGCGGCAACGCTGATCTGGTTCCACCTGATCGGCCGGATCGGGGCGGTCAAGGCCTCGGCCTTTCACTTCCTCAACCCGTTTTTCGGCGTGGTGATCGCGGCGCTTTTGCTGGGTGAGGCGGTCACCGGGCTGGACATGATCGGCGTGGCGATTGCCGCCGGGGGCATTCTTGCGGTGCAAGTGGCGCGCATTCGCGCCGGGGCCTGACCCTAGCGCTGTTCTTCCAGAAGATCGCGCAACAGCGCATCGACGGGGTTTTGCGGCGCTGGTGCCGCGCCGGGCTGGCCGCTTGTCTGGAAATCCTGCCCAAAGCCGCCGCCGCCTGCATCCAGCGGGCGGTCGCGCGGGGCGGGCACGATCATGGGCAATTCGCGGACCGGCAGGCCGTCAT
>JALQUQ010000538.1 GCA_023263735.1 Paracoccaceae bacterium
AATCAGGATCACGAGGCCAATTCGGGCGTCTGGCGTCGTCTGGCCGACGAGGGGGTCGAACTGCGCGAATGGCAGATCGATCCGCAGACCGGCTCTTTGGACCCCGCCGATCTGCAAAAGCTGCTGGCCGATGGCAAGGTGCGGATGGTGGCCTTTCCGCATTGTTCGAACGTGGTGGCCGAAATCAACGATGTGGCGGCCATTGCCGCGATGGTGCGCGCCGCTGGGGCGTTTTCGGTGGTGGACGGCGTTTCTTATGCCCCTCATGGATTTCCCGATGTCGGGGCATTGGGCTGCGATTGCTATCTGTTTTCGGCCTACAAGACCTTTGGCCCGCATCAGGGCATCATGGTGTTGCGCCATGATTTCGGGATGACGCTGCCCGGACAGGCGCATTATTTCAATCAGGGCACGCTTTACAAACGCCATACGCCCGCAGGCCCAGACCACGCGCAAATCGCGGCCTGTGCCGGGATGGCCGATTATGTGGATGCGCTGGCCATGGCCCATGGGATCGGCGGCACTGCGGTTGAACGGGCCAGCGGCGTGCATGATCTGATGCGTGCGCATGAGGTCGAAATCATCGCGCCGCTTCTGGACTATCTGGCCGCGCGCAACGATGTGCGCTTGTTGGGCCCGCGTCAGGCCGATCGTCGCGCCCCGACGGTGGCCATCGCGCTGAACCGCGCCGCGGAACCGGTGTCCGAAGCGCTTGGCCAGAACGGCATTGCCTGTTGGGCCGGGGATTTCTATGCCGTGCGGCCCTTGCAGGCGATGGGGATCGATCTGGAACAGGGGGTCTTGCGGATGAGCGCGGCGCATTACACCTCGCACGGGGATGTCGCCCGGCTGATCGCGGCCTTGGACCAAGTGCTTTAGGAAAAGACAAGATTACCCGAAACAGGGTGATCCATTCCGGGTGCCGGTGCGTAGACAGACAAAGAAAAGCAAAGGACTACCCGCGTTTTGGCTCCCCTCATCCTCTGGTTTCGCAAAGATCTGCGACTGTCGGATAACCCGATGCTGTCCGAAGCGGCGGCATCGGGGCGTCCGCTGATCCCGGTCTTTATCCTTGATCCCGAAACCGAAGCCTTTGGCGCGGCGCCGAAATGGCGGCTGGGGCTGGGGGTCAGTCATTTTGCCGAAACCTTGGCCCAAGCGGGGCTAAAGCTGACGTTCCGTCGGGGGCCTGCGGTGCAGGTCTTGCAAGAGTTGATCGCGGAAACCGGGGCGGGTGGGGTCTGGTGGGGCCGTCAATACGACCCGGCCGCCGTCGCCCGCGATACGCAGGTCAAATCCACCCTCAAATCCGCCGGGATCGAGGCGAAAAGTTTCGCGGGCCATCTGCTGTTTGAACCTTGGACCGTTGAAACCAACACGGGCGGGTTTTACCGCGTCTATACTCCGTTCTGGAAAGCGGTGCGGGGCAGGGCGGTTGCGCCTGCAGCCCCCCGGCCCGAACGTTTTGT
>JALQUQ010000539.1 GCA_023263735.1 Paracoccaceae bacterium
ATGTTGGTGGCGCCGTCCAAACGGAAGAAGACCATCGGCGTGCGCGATGTCGAAGCTGTGGTGGCGAAGATTGCGCGTATCCCGCCAAAGCAGGTCAGCCGGGACGACCGCGAGTCTTTGCGGAACCTGGAAGCCGAGCTGAAGGCGGTTGTGTTCGGGCAGGATGATGCGCTGGAGGCACTGGCCAACGCGGTCAAGCTGTCTCGGGCCGGCCTGCGGGCGCAAGAAAAGCCCATCGGCTCTTACCTGTTCAGCGGCCCGACCGGTGTTGGCAAGACCGAAGCCGCCCGCCAACTGGCGCGTTGCCTGGGTGTCGAACTGGTGCGCTTCGATATGTCCGAATATATGGAGCGCCACTCGGTCAGCCGCCTGATCGGCGCGCCACCGGGCTATGTCGGCTTTGATCAGGGCGGCATGCTGACCGATGGCGTTGACCAGCACCCGCATTGCGTTCTGCTCTTGGACGAAATGGAAAAGGCGCATCCGGATGTTTACAACATCCTGTTGCAGGTCATGGATCACGGCAAGCTGACCGACCATAACGGCCGGACCGTCGATTTCCGCAACGTGATCCTGATCATGACCTCGAACGCGGGGGCATCTGACATGGCCAAGGCCGCCATCGGCTTTGGGCGCGAGCGTCGGACCGGAGAAGACACCGCCGCGATCGAGCGTATCTTTACCCCGGAATTCCGCAACCGTCTGGATGCCGTGATTTCCTTTGCACCGTTGTCCAAGTCGATCATCCTGCAAGTGGTTGAAAAGTTTGTGCTTCAGCTTGAGGCGCAACTGATGGATCGCGGGGTTCACATCGAACTGACCGACGATGCCGCGAAATGGCTGGGCGACAAGGGCTATGATGACAAGATGGGCGCGCGCCCGTTGGGCCGCGTCATTCAGGAACACATCAAGAAGCCCTTGGCCGAAGAGCTTTTGTTCGGGCGTCTGACAAAGGGCGGGATCGTCCGCGTCGCGGTCAAAGACGATATGATCGAACTCTTGATCGAAGAGCCGCAAAAGCCGCGGCTGACCAATTCCAAACCGCCCCTGCTGACGGCGGATTGATCGAAAAGGGCCGCGAAAGCGGCCCTTTTTTCTTCGCGGCGTTACTTCGCGGCGTTACTTCTCGGTCAGCTTGAGTTCGATCCTGCGGTTCTGCGCCCGCGCTTCGGCACTGTCCCCCGCCGCAACCGGTTGATATTCGCCAAACCCCGTGGCGGCCATCCGTTCGGGCGGAAAGCCGAGGACGTCCTGCATGAACCGAACCACCGACAACGCCCGCCCTTGACTCAGTTGCCAGTTATCCGAAAAGGCGCCCGATCCGGACAGGGGCACATTATCGGTGTGGCCGTCGACCCGGATGATCCAATCAATACCCTCGGGGATTTCGTCCTTCACCTCGTTCAGGATGGAAACCACGCTGGCAATCTGCGCC
>JALQUQ010000053.1 GCA_023263735.1 Paracoccaceae bacterium
GACCAGCGATCCCGCGCCATCCGATCCTTCCACCCAACCAAGACAACTTCCGTCGTCCCCGTCGGTGAAACGCTCTCTAAGCAACTCAAACAACACCCACAACCCCAAAAATCACAGAATGATAAAAAAACATGACTTTATGCACAGGGGATCGCGTTTTGGGCCTTAAAATAAGGCTCCGGACACAGGGCCAAAATGGGCCGCCCCCCCTACGGCGCCGATCATCGGGAAAGAATTGGACAGAATCCCCCCGTTTCCCACCTCCCCCGCCCGAATCTGGGGGTGAGCCCCCGCTAGAGCCCCGCGGCCTTGGTCAGGTTCACGCGGAACCGGTCGCGGCGGCGCTGATAGCGGCGGGTCATTTCCGAACTCGCAGCAGAATCGGTTACCTGGTCACCCCAAAGACCACCACGTGCATGGAAAACGTACCAGAAGCCCCGATGCGTCACGACAGTTGAAAATGAGGGCTGTCAATCATTCGTTAACTTGAATATACTAACACCAAGTCAGCGAAGTCTGGCATGGTCACGTGAGCAGTATATTTCAGGCGCACCTTCTTCTGAGGATACATTCATTGGGCGCAATGCCCAACAGTGGATTTTCGCTGCGCGCTTGGTTGGGTAGATGGTTGATATGAGTGAATGGTTTGCCATTTCGGATTTTCCGGTTGAAGCGGATGATGATCGTCCGCTGGCAGAAGGGCTGTTTCTCTGCGAAGTTTCGCTGCCCATTCAAAATCCTACGGTCCTGATTGATTGCCAGGACGATCCGACCCGCACCTTTTCTTTGTTTGCCGATCCAGAGCAGGGGTTGGTGCTGATCTATCGCAACGGTCAGTCCCTCCGCAGGATCGAGCTCAAGGGTGCTCTGCCCGGCGGGGTTGGCATCGGGCGGTTCAGTTTTTGGTGGAGCCTGGAACTGAACAGGTGGCGCATGACCTTTGGTCGCTTGGGCCATGTTGGGGAGTTGAAGGCAAACGGGAGCGACCCTTTTGCTGTTTCCTTGACGGATCTGGCGGTCATTTGTCAGTCTGACAGCCTTGGACTGCGGCATCCGTCGGTGTTGTGGTTCGGCGTCACCCGGGGTTCGGCCCCTCCACACAGGGCCCCCTGGATTGGATTGCGGACGCCGATTGAAACGGCTCGGGGGCCAGTGGCCGCCGGCAATCTGCGAATCGGAGATATGGTCGTCACGCTGGACAGCGGGCTGGTTCCGATCCTCAACATCGTCAAACGACGACTGCCGAGCCGGGGCAGCTTTGCCCCAATCGTCTTGCGCGCGCCCTTCCTTGGCCAGATGACGGATCTTTTGGTTGCCGTTGACCAGTTGGTGCTAAGACGCGGGCCAACAATCGAATATCTGTTTGGCGAAGAGGAAGTGCTGATCCCCGCTGGGGCCTTGGATGACGGAATGGTCGCGCGTCGGGACAACCGATTTGCTGTCGCGTCCGGCATTGAGCTTGACCTTGGGATGCCGGAAATCGTTCTTGCGGATGGCGTCGGCTTGTTGACCAGCGGGCCCCTTGCCAATCAACCGCGCAAGGCGCTTGCCGATTACGAGGTGCAGCAACTTCGGTCGATGTTAACCGCGGTCGGCGGTCGCAGCGTTGCCTGACGGCGCGGTCAGTCAAAAAACGGGGTCATCTGAGCGACGATGACCGAATTTTCCTCGAACGCGCGCTGCATCAGCGCTTCATCCTCGGCACCGATTTCGGCACCTGCCTGTTTCTGATCTTCCAGCGTGCCGTAACCTTCCACTTCCAGAACGGCCAGATCGGCCTGTTTCAGGATGGCGACGGTTTCACGTACAGCTTCGGCTTCATCAATCCCCGAAGCGTAACACAGCAGGGCGCCGCCGGTTGACCCCTCGGGAAGACCGTCGTCTTTGGTGCGACCGACCTGAACCAACAACGTATACACTTGCTGGCGCGAGGGTTTGGCTGGTTTTTGTTCCGACATGACGTTCCCCTTTCGCGGCCCCACGCGCCTTGCCCGTCATGGCTGACAGAGTCAAGACAGATCGCAGGGGGCAGCATTCCCCGCCCCAGTCTTTTGAGCGCCGATGGCCGTCGTGCCCCTGATCTTGCCACTTCGACCGGCAGACATGTGGCGGCACCTGGCCAGTCGCATTGCCCCATGGCCTTTGAATGGAAAAGGGCACCGATGGTGCCCTTTTCTTTGGTTTTTGTGGGTCTCAATGCCCAAGGATTTGCGAAAGGAACAGTTTGGTCCGCTCGCTCTGCGGGTTATTAAAGAACTCTTTGGGTTCGTTCTGTTCGACGATTTGGCCCTGATCCATAAAGATCACCCGGTTTGCCACGGCCTGCGCAAAGCCCATTTCATGGGTGACGCACAGCATCGTCATGCCCTCTTCGGCCAGTTCAATCATGGTATCAAGCACTTCCTTGATCATTTCCGGATCAAGCGCCGAGGTCGGTTCGTCAAACAGCATGATGCGCGGCTTCATGCAAAGCGAGCGCGCAATCGCCACCCGTTGCTGCTGGCCCCCCGAAAGTTGGCCCGGATATTTGTGGGCCTGTTCGGGGATCTTGACCTTTTGCAGATAATGCATGGCAACCTCTTCTGCCTCTTTCTTTGGGGTCTTGCGAACCCAGATCGGCGCAAGGGTGAGGTTTTCCATGATGGTCAGGTGCGGAAACAGATTGAAGTGTTGAAACACCATTCCCACTTCGGACCGAACCTTGTCGATGTTCTTGAGGTCGGAGGTCAGTTCGATACCATCGACGACAATCTTGCCCGACTGGTGCTCTTCCAGACGGTTGATGCAACGGATCATCGTTGATTTTCCCGAACCCGAGGGGCCGGCGATGACGATCCGCTCTCCCCGGTTCACGGTCAGGTTGATGTCACGCAAGACATGGAACTGACCGTACCACTTGTTCATGTTGCTGATTTGGATCGCCACATCGTCAGAGACTTTCATGGCACCACGGTTCACTTCGCGAGCGATAGCTTCGGACATTTCCGGCTCCTTAGCGATGATCGGTCTTCAGCTTGCGCTCAAGGTACATCGAGTACCGCGACATGCCAAAGCAGATGAGAAAGAAGATTGAGCCGACAAAGATGTAGGGTTCCCAATAGATCCCTTTCCAGTCGGTGGTGGCGCGGACGGCGTCCGTGATCCCTTTCAACGGGTCAAGCAGGCCCACAAAGACCACCAGGGTGGTATCCTTGAAAAGACCGATGAACGTTGAAACGATGCCGGGGATCGAGATTTTCAGGGCCTGCGGCATGATGATCAGCCGCGTTGCCTTCCAATAATCCAGACCCAAGGAATCGGCGGCTTCGTATTGGCCTTTCGGCAAAGCCGCCAGACCACCGCGGATGACCTCGGCGATATAAGCCGCCGCAAAGAGCGTCACCATGATGATCACGCGCAGGATGATGTCGAAATCCGTACCGGGCGGCAGGAAATAGTTCAGCAACAGCGAGGCCGTGAACAGCAGCGTGATCAGCGGAACGCCACGGATGAATTCGATAAATCCAACCGCGAACTTATGGACCAAGAACATGTCGGATTGGCGACCAAGGGCCAAAAGGATACCCAGCGGCAGCGACGCGACGATCCCCGTGACCCCAATGGTAAAGGCAAGGATAAAGCCGCCAAACTCGCGCGACCGGACACCTTCGATCGCGATCGGAAGGATTTGATCCAGCAGGTCAGCCACGGCACCGGCCAGAACGACCCACCAGACCACCGGCGCGACAATCGCCAGAATGGTGGCCCCGATGGCCCCCCCGACCGGCAAAGCCACTTTGGCCGCCAGATATCCGATGGCAAAACCGGCCATCGCGACGACCGGAATCCAGATCGACCCACCCCACAGCAACCAAAAGGCCAGCGCCGGGTAAGACATCGTGAACCAAAGCATCTTGCGCGGCACCGAGGTAAAAAGGATCGGCGCCAAAGCCACGAACATCAGAATAAAGGCCAACACCGGCCGCCAATACAGGTCGGACGGATAAAACCCGAACAGATATTGCGGCCAGCGCTCCTTGATCACCGCCCAGCAAGCCCCGGTCACCCCTTCGCCATAGGCCGCCGTGATGATATCGCGGCATTCTGCAAGGGTGTTGGCGTGCCAGACCGAACGCCAGAACCAAGGCGTGAATTCCCAGAACAGCCACAAGACCGAGAACACGCCAGCCAAAGTCAGGATCGCATTCAGGGGCGAAGAAAACAGATTCTCACGCGCCCATTTGATCGCCCCCGCTTCGCGCGCCGGAGGCGGCGACTGGGGCAGCATTTCCTTGCGGACATAGAATGCAGAGTTTGTCATCTTACCGCTCCTTCAACTTGACGCTGCGGTTATAGATGTTCATTCCGGCCGAAATGGTCAGGCTGATTGCCAGATAAGTCAGCATCAGAAGCAACATGGCTTCAAGCCCGCGGCCCGTCTGGTTCAGCGTGATCCCACCCAAAGTGCCGCGCACATCCAGATACCCCACCGCAATCGCCAGCGACGAGTTCTTGGTGAGGTTCAGATACTGCGAGATCAGCGGCGGAATGATGACCCGCAGGGCCTGCGGCAAGATCACAAGGTTCATCGTGCGCCCCGGGCGCAGCCCCAAGGCAAACGCGGCCTCGGACTGCCCCTTGTTGATGGCATTGATACCGGCCCGCACGATTTCAGCGATGTAAGACGCGGTGTAGAGCGTCAGCGCCAACCAGAGTGCGACCAACGAGTTGGAAACCTGCAAACCGCCAACAAAGTTGAAGCCTTTCAATTCCGGCACTTCGAAATCGGCACCCAAGGCAAGGAAGACCACAATGATGGGGCCGAACAAGGCCAAGATGGATTGCCACCACGTCGCAGGGCGCTTGCCCGTGGCCTCTTGAATGGTTGCGGCGCGTTTGATCAGAAAGCGGTTGGTCAGAAAGCCCCCGACAATGGCACCCACGATCAGCGTCAAATCCAGACTGATCCAGACGACACCCAGATCCAGCCACCCGGCGGAGTTGGTAAAGCTTACCCACGGAACCGCCGTGTATCGATTGGTGAAGGCCGCCGTGCCGAAAAGGCTCATCGTCGCTTCGGGATTTTCTCCGCGAAAGGCATTGGGGGCCGGCAAGACATCGGTAAAGATGGCGTAGATCATAAGGATCCACAGCAGAAGCGGCACGTTGCGGAACACTTCGACGTAAACGGTCATGATCCGTGCGACCAGCCAGTTTTTCGACAAGCGCAAGACGCCAGCAAAGATCCCAAGGATTGTCGCCGCAACACAGCCCAGAAAAGCGACCAAAAGCGTGTTCAACAGACCGATCAACCACGCCCGGGCATGAGTGCTATCGTTCGTGTATTCGACCAAGGTCTGGCTGATGTCATAACCTGACCGAGAGGTCAGAAAGCCGAAATCAACCCCGCGACCAAGCGCGCTCAAATTGCGCAAAAGGTTGTCGATCAGCCAGCCAGCGCCTGCCATGACAAGGCAAAGGACAACGAACTGTATTGTGAATGAACGATACCGCGTATCGTAAATAAGCATGCTGAGCCGAAAGCTTGCTTTCGGTTCGTCCGAGACGGCTGCCATAAATTTTCCCCTAGTTTCTGCGCGCTGCCGGGCTTTTGCCCTTGTCAGCTTTGGTTCCTAAGTGGATCGCGCAGAGATCACCCTATTGTCCTTAACGGAAAAGGGCGCGCCCATCAGGCGCGCCCCATCTTTGCCCGTATTAACGGAAGGGCGGCGTGTACAGCAGACCACCCTGGGTCCACTGAGCATTCAGGCCGCGTGCCAGACCGATCGGGGTGGCCGAACCAATGGTTGCTTCAAAGATTTCACCATAGTTGCCCGATGCTTTGATCGCGCGCTTGGCCCATTCTTTGTCGAGACCCATCATCGCGCCCAGATCATCCGACGAACCCAGCAGGCGCTTGACCTCGGGGTTTTGCGACGAAGCTGCCAGCTCGTCGATATTGGCCGAGGTGATGCCGTATTCTTCCGCTGCAATCAAAGCATTCAGAGTCCAACGGACGATATCGCCCCACTGGTTGTCGCCATGGCGCACTGCCGGCCCAAGCGGTTCTTTCGAAATGATTTCCGGAAGGATGATGTGGTTTTCCGGATCAGCGAAAGCAGCGCGGGTTGCAGCCAAGCCCGAAGCGTCGGTGGTATAGGCGTCACATGCGCCAGCGATGTACTGCTGTTCGCCTTCGGCGTTGGTTTCGATGGTGACCGCGGTATAGGTCATGTTGTTGGCTTTGAAGTAGTCAGCCAAGTTAAGTTCGGTCGTGGTGCCGGTCTGAATGCAGATCGTGGCGCCGTTCAGTTCTTTGGCCGACGAAACGCCCAGATCCTTGCGAACCATGAAGCCCTGGCCATCGTAATAGTTCACGCCAACGAAATCCATTTTCAGGTCGTTATCGCGCGAGAAGGTCCAGGTCGAGTTGCGAACCAGCAGGTCGATTTTGCCCGAAGTCAGCGTTTCGAAACGGTCAGCCGAAGTGGTCGGAACATAGACAACTTTCGAAGCATCGCCCAGAACGGCAGCCGCAACCGCCTTGCACAGGGCAACGTCGAAACCCTGCCAGTTGCCGTTTGCATCCGGAGCAGCAAAGCCGACCAGACCAGTGTTCACGCCACAGTTCAGTTCACCGCGTGCTTTCACGGTATCGAGCGTCGTAGTCCCCTGCGCAGCGGCCGCGCCTGCCAACATGGTGGTGGCGGCAAGTGCACCGAACAATACGGATTTTTTCATTCTAACCTCATCCTGAGTGGCCAGCCCCTTGGGGGCCGATTTTTTGTTGCCATTGGCACCTTTTACAGACGCCAATAAATGGTCTCGACGGTCAAGAAGGCCGTCCGAGTACCCCAGTCTCTCCCAAAGCGCTTCAAAACGTCAAGACGCTGAGAGGGATTTGCTCAAAAAGTAGTGGAATGCCTGTCGCCGTTAGCGCAAACAAGAAACTTAAGACAACTATGCCGCTTTTTTGGGCACAATTGTTACCCACACAATGCAAAGAACTTTGCAGCGTTCTTGAAGGCGAGTTGCTTCAACGACTCGATTTTCGCCGCATCTTCATCCTCGCCCCAGTGCTCGATCTGCCACAGTTCATCGATTCGGCTGAGGGCGAAGCCCTCTTCCGGCGACAATCTGTTTCGAGCAACGGCAAGCCCTAGAACCAGCGATCCAGTAATCGCAACCAGATCATGCAGCGCCATCAACTGGAATGGAGAGTGACCTTTGACCAAGCCCCTCAGAACGACCAGACTTTCCGCCGGTTGTTCCACATGCATGATGCCACGCGTCACCGTCAATGTGGCACCAAGGTCCTCAGCGGCCCAACGCAAGATAGGGTCCCATGCCATTTCCTGGCGGGCCACCAACTCTTCGGGCGTCACCGCGCGATAGCACAAAAGATCCGAGGCGCCAAAACCGGCAACCTCGTCCACAACGGCCTCCAACAAAGGTATGATCTTGTCGATCGAGGAATTGGCTGCCCGTGTGAATGGCATGGTTTCGGGGTTCACCTTGCCCGATTGCGCGTCCCATTCCGCGGCAATGGCCTCAGCCATTGCCCGAGTCGGAACAATCAAGGGCGCCTTGGCCGGAGTTTTGACCGCCCGGGCGTCCAATTGAACGGTGAAACCGCCTTCCACCTCATGGACCGAGGTCGAGGTCCAAAACCGCTTTGCAGCCCATCCACTCATTTCAAACTCTCAAACGGATCAGCCGGCACGTCGTCTTCTTTCCAGTCCAACGTTTTCCATGTCCGGGCCATATGGTCGGGCAAAGGCGCGGTAAAGGTCATGATTTCCTTGGTGATCGGATGCTCGATCGACAAACTGCGCGCATGAAGGTGCAATTTGCGGCTCAGATCGCCGCCGATGCCAGCCCCCCAGCCATCGCCCTTGTTGTCCGATTCCCCGCCGCCATATTTTCCGTCACCCAGAATGGGATGCCCGAGTTCGGCCATATGCGCCCGAAGCTGGTGGGTACGGCCCGTCACCGGCTCCAACGCCATCCAGGACAGACGCGAGCCCAAGAACCAAAGGGTGAAAAAGTCGGTCTGGGCCCGTTTCGCCTCGGGGAAATCCTTGACCTTCGCCGGATGGATGCAAACCATCTTTTCCCCTTCGCCCCGCTTGCCATGGCCCGGGGCTTTCATCAGGGCATATTTGATGCTGCCCTGTTTCGGGTTGGGCACGCCCGCAACGACAGCCCAATAGATCTTGCGCGCTTCGCGGTGACGAAGCGCCTCCGACAGGGCCCGGGCCACCCGATCCGTGCGCGCAAGGATCAGCACACCAGAGGTGTCCTTGTCCAACCGGTGCACCAGTTTGGGCCGATCCTTGTATCCGAATTTCAACGCTTCGGTCAGTCCATCGACATGACGGTCGCCCTGGCCAGAGCCCCCTTGCGACGGCAGCCCTGCGGGTTTGTTCAAAACGATGATATGCTCATCGCGAAACAAGACCGCATCCTGGATCATTTTCGCATCCGCGGCGCTCACCCCATCGGGGCGGGGACGGCTGGGCGCATCGACATCGGGCAAAGGCGGGACGCGGACGACCATACCGGGGGCAACCCGATCCGACCCTTTGGCCCGAGCCCCGTCCACCCGCACCTGACCAGTGCGACACATCTTTTCCACAGCGCCCTGCGTGACATGCGGGAACCGGCGTTTGAACCAACGGTCCAAACGCTGCTCACCTTCATCCTGCGACACGGTCAGCAGTTTTACCCCGCTCATGCCAGACTCCTTGCAATCCACAATCCTGCCGCCAAAGCGCCCAAGGATAAAAATACAGAAACGCCAATATAAATCAGCGCCAATCTCATCTCTCCACGTTCCCAAAGCGCCACAGCGTCGAGGGAAAAGGCGGAAAATGTGGTAAACCCGCCCAAAACGCCCGTCATCAGAAACAGCGAAAGCCCACTTGCGCCCTTACGCGCCACAAGGGCGAAAAGTACGCCCATCGCAAACGATCCGACAACATTGACAAAGGCTGTCCCAAAGGGGAACCCAGCCCCCAACAACCGAATGGCAGCGGTCGAGGCCAGAAAACGCAAAGATGCGCCAATTGCCCCGCCAAGGGCCACAAGACAGAGAGATTGAAACATCCGCGGTCTTTGGCCCTGCGCTCGGAATTTGTCAATCCAGCAACGCCGGAATAGACGCGACAGGTCAAGTGCCTCTCATCAACCGCGGCCCAAGGGCGGTCGCCAAAATTCTTTCAAGAATTTTGCAATTTCCTTGTTCAAAGGAAATTGGACCGTCGTCTACTCGCCTTGTCGCTTTAAACGCAGTTTCGCGAAATAATCGGCACGCTTTTTCAACTCGCGTTCAAAGCCACGTTCCAAGGGCGCGTAATAGACGGGGCGCCGCATCGACTCGGGAAAGTAGTTTTGCCCGGAAAACCCATCCTCTGCGTCATGATCATAGGCATATCCGGCCCCATACCCCTGATCCTTCATCATCCGCGTCGGCGCATTGAGGATATGTTTGGGCGGCATCAAACTCCCCGTTTCGCGCGCAGCGGTGCGGGCCGCTTTATACGCGACATAGACAGCATTCGATTTTGGGGCAAGCGCGAGGTAAACCACCGCCTGTGCCAAAGCCAACTCGCCTTCCGGGCTCCCCAATCGCTCATAGGTCTGCCACGCGTCCAGGCATTGGGTTTGCGCCTGCGGGTCTGCCAAACCAATGTCTTCGACCGCCATCCGCGTCAGGCGCCGTGCCAAAAACCGCGGATCTTCGCCGCCTTCCAACATGCGGGCAAACCAGTATAGCGCGCCATCCGGGTCGGAACCTCTGACAGATTTATGAAGCGCTGAGATCAGATTGTAATGTTCATCGCCAGATTTGTCGTATTTGGCGGCCCGCCGCATCAGCCGATTGGACAGTTGCGTCCGGTCCAAGGGGCGATCGACTCGCCATGCCGCCACTTGCTCGACCAGATTGAGGAGCGCCCGCCCGTCTCCGTCAGCCATTTCCGTCAGACTCTCACGCGCCTCGCCCGTGAGTGGTAAAGCACGTCCCAATTCCTGTTCGGCCCGTTGCAGCAACCGCTCCATATCGGTCAGGGACAAACGTTCCAGCACGATGACCTGCGCCCGGCTCAGCACGGCGGCATTCAATTCAAAGCTTGGATTTTCGGTCGTCGCCCCGACCAACAGAATCGTGCCGTCCTCCATATGCGGTAGAAAACTGTCTTGTTGGGCTTTGTTGAATCGGTGGATTTCGTCCACGAACAAAAGGGTTCCGTGACCATTCAAACGGCGCAGGCGGGCCGCCTCGAACACCTTTTTCAGCTCGGGCACACCGGAAAAAATCGCACTGATCTGTACGAAATGCAAATCCGTCTCGCGGGCCAAAAGCCGCGCGATCGTCGTCTTGCCCACACCCGGCGGCCCCCAAAGGATGATGGAGGTCAAGCTCTTTGCCATCAGCATGGAGCCAAGCGGGCCATCGCTGCCGATCGCCTGCTGTTGCCCAATCACCTCTGACAGCGATTTTGGACGCAGACGGTCGGCCAAAGGGCGCGGCCCTTCGGGTTTTGCTTCACCGGGCGTATCAAACAAATCCGCCATCAGAGACGGAATCGCAGTTGAAGCCGCTGGCCTTGGCGCAAAATTTCGATCTGCCACCGGCCCACTCTTTGCCGCGCGACCGACACAACATCGGCTGTCGAGGTGATCTCGATTCCGTTGATGCCCATCAGCACATCACCCATTTGCAAGCCGATCCGGCTTGAGAAATCTTCGACGCCGATCACCACAACCCCACTCATATCGGCAGGCAATCCCGTTTCCTGTGCAAGAGCCGGGTTCATGTTTGCAACCGTCATGCCCGTCAATGGGCCGATATCGACCGTTCTCTGATCTCGGGGCGGTGTTTCGGGCGCGGGGATCAGGGTGATCTTGGCCTCGATCTTCTCGCCGTCGTGCAGAAATTCAACCGGAACGGTCGCTCCAACCCCAAGCGCGGCAAGGCGGAAGATCATTTCTTGCGGTGTGTTGGTTGGCGCATGATCCAAGGAAAGGACCACATCTCCGGGAACAAGTCCTGCGATCCCGAATGGGCTATCGGGATGAATGCTGGAAAGGACAACTCCGTCGGGACGGGCGAGTCCCAAGGCCTCGGCCAAGGGGGCATCGACTGCCTGCCCGGTAATCCCAGCCCACGGCCTTGTAAAACGGTTTGCACCAGCCTTCGCCTGCTCAACCACCGTTTGCACCAAATTGGAGGGGATGGCAAAGCCAATGCCATTTGAACCGCCTGACTTGGTGACAATCGCCGTATTGATGCCAACCAGCTGACCCAGCATGTTCACCAGCGCCCCGCCCGAATTTCCCGGATTGATCGCGGCATCGGTCTGAATGAAATAGCCCCGTTCCGTCCCCACCGTGCTGCGCGCCAGCCCCGAGACGATGCCTGAACTCACGGTTTGCCCCACGCCAAACGGATTTCCGATGGCAAGGACAAGATCACCGACTTCAACCCCATCCGAATCCGCGAAACCCAAAGCGGGCAGGCCCTCCGCCCCTTCCAGTTTCAGGATGGCAAGATCGCTTTCCTCGTCTCCCAAAAGAACCTTTGCGTCAAACTCGCGCCGGTCATTCAGCGCGACCCGAATCTCGGTCGCCTGCCCAACCACATGATAGTTAGACACCACAATCCCATCGGAGGACACGATGACCCCGGACCCAAGCGAGTTTTGAACGCGGGGTTGAACGCTTCCAAAGTTATTGAAAAGTTGATCGAAAAAGGGGTCATCTGCAAAGGGGCTTACCCGCTCTGCCACCACACGGGTTGCATAGATGTTGACCACAGCAGGCGTTGTCGCCTTGACGATCGGAGAAAAGCTCAAGGTCACTTGCGCCTGATCTTTGGGCACCTGCGCTTCGGCAATTGCGGTGGCTGGAACGCCCACCACCATCGCCACAACCAAAGCTCCGACCTTGACCGCCGAATTTCGCTGCATCTCGAAATGCTCCCGAACAAACTGCGCCCAAGGTATGGCACCGCAGTACAAGGGGTTCAATGCCCAACCGGATTGCAAACGCGGCTCCGCCGTCACGAAATCTGGAGCCGCAACCCCTCCGGCTGAGCGG
>JALQUQ010000540.1 GCA_023263735.1 Paracoccaceae bacterium
GTTGACGATCCGCCCATATCCCTGCCGCCGCATGACCGGGATCACCAGCCGTGTCAGTTCGTGGTAGCCAAAGAGGTTCACCTCGAAGATGGCGCGCAGGCCGTCGGTTGGCAGATCCTCGGCCGCGCCGGGCAGGCCGAAGGCGCCGTTGTTGAAGATGGCGCCGAGCGTCCCGCCGGTGCGGTGAAGCGCCTCGTCCAGGGCGGCGCGGATCGAATCCGCGTCGGAATAATCAAGGACAAAGCTTTCCAGCCCCTCGGCCATCAGCCGGGCGCAGTCTTCGGGCTTGCGGTAGGTCGCAAACACGCGCCAGCCCGCGCGCTTCAGCCCACGGGCAGCGTCAAGCCCGATGCCCGACGAGCATCCGGTGATCAAGATGGATTTGGTCATGCGCCTGCCTGCCCCGTTTTCCCCCTTGAATATGGGCAATCCGTGGGAAGTCAAAGCCAAACCCGAAGGTCATGGGCGTTATTATTCGATTTCCGTCAAAAGCTGGGTTGAGATGAACCCCTCGACGCCATCGCCTTCGATGCGGATCTGGGTCCAGCCGGTGCCGCTGTCGGCGACCACGGTGACCGCTTCGCCCTTGGTCAATTTGGCGACGACGGCATCGCGCGTTGACGGCCCCCCCCGCACATTCACGCTGCGCCCCGCGACGATCATCACCTTGGCCGGGGCATCTTCGGTCAACAGGGCGGGCGGGTCATCGGTTTCGCCGGCCGACACTTCGATCACGGCCACTTCGGCGGGTTTTGCCTCCGCCAAGGGAAGCTTGGCGGCCGGGGGCGGGGACGTGATCAGGGGGGCGGCTGGGGTAAAGGCCACCTCGATCGATTGATCCTGAAGCGCCTGAACCCGTTGCGGTGCGGCCAAAGAGCGAGCGGCAGGGGGCAAGGTCACTTCGGCCTCCGCCTCGGCCAGACCGGCGCGAAGCTGCCCGCGATCGGCCCCGCCAATCTGCATGAGAAGAAAAAGACCAAAGGCCAAAAGAATAGACAAACGTATCATGACACCGCACCGATTCACTCTTGATAAGGTTGGTTTAGCACGATTTTGCGGCTTTTTGATGGGAAATTCGGCAGTTGGCTCCCCTTTGGGCGGGGAGGGCGGGTCGAAATTTCCGGCTGGACCGTCCGCCCTTGCCGCATTACACAACATCCATGTCCGATGATCCTGATGACAACAAAATCGAGGCCGCGCTTTCGGCCGAGCCGCTGTCCCGTGCCATCGGAGAGCGCTATCTGACCTATGCGCTTTCGACGATCATGCACCGGGCCTTGCCCGATGCACGGGATGGGTTGAAACCTGTTCACCGCCGAATCCCGACGTCATGATATGTTCATCCCCGATTTCTTCATCTGTAAACCTGATTTTATTATTGTTATCAACTAACAGGGTATTCAACAAAGTTTCGTTCGGTTTCATAC
>JALQUQ010000541.1 GCA_023263735.1 Paracoccaceae bacterium
GCATTGCTCGACGATCCCCGTGTCACGGCTTTGGGCCTTTACATCGAGGGCATCGACGATGCCCCCGCCTTTGCAGCCCTGGCCGAGCGCGCGCGGGCCATGGGCAAGGGGGTGGTCGCGATCAAGTCGGGCAAGACCGAGGCTTCCCGCACTGCGGCGGCCAGCCATACCGCCAGCCTTGCCGGGGGTGGGGCGGCCTCATCCGCCTTCCTGCGGCAGATCGGGGTGGCCGAGGTCAACACGCCTTCGGAGCTGATCGAGACCTTGAAGATCTTCCATATGCACGGGCCACAGATTGGCGCCCGGATATGCAGCCTGTCCTGTTCGGGTGGCGAGGCGGGGCTCGTGGCCGACCTTGCCGCGCCCTATGGCATCGAGTTTCCGCCCGTGCCTGCGCCCACGCATGACCGGCTGTTTGCGGTTCTGGGCGAGATTCCGACGATCTCCAACCCCTTGGATTATCACACCTTCATCTGGGGGGATGGGCCGAAAACCACCGAGGTATTCAGCGCCATGCTGGAGGCTTATGACGCGGGCCTTTACATCATCGACAGTCCGCGCGCCGACCGCTGTGATCCCTCGAGCTATCAGCCCGCCTTTGACGCTATTGTCGCGGCGCAGAAGGCCACGGGGAAGATTGCCTTTCCGGTGGCGTCGATGTCCGAGAATCTCGGTGAGGGGCGCGTGCAGGCGATGATGGATCAGGGGGTTTGCGCGCTTTTGGGTCTGGAAACTGCCTTGGCCGCGATCAAGGCGGCGCAGACGCCTGCAGGCGCGCCGGGTTGGCGGCCTGCCAAGGCGCTCGCCCCGCGTGAGGCCCGGATGCTTTCCGAGGCCGAGGGCAAGGCGCTGTTGGCCAAGGTCGGGGTGGCTGTGCCGCAGTCCCGCACAGCGGCGCGCTTGGCCGATCTGGACGTGGCGGGGTTGACGCCGCCCTACGCCCTGAAAGGTCTGGGCTTTGCCCACAAGACCGAGGCAGGGGCAGTGCGTCTGGGGCTTGCCACACTGGCCGGTCAGGCCGAAATGCCCGGTGCAACCGGCTATCTGGTGGAAGAAATGGTCACCGGGGCGGTGGCGGAAGTCCTGCTCGGCCTTCGGCGTGACCCGGTTTACGGTGTGACCTTGACGCTGGGCATGGGCGGGGTGACCGCCGAAGTGCTTGCTGATACGGTGACGCTCGTGCTGCCCGCGACCGAAGCCCAGGTGCTGGACGCCCTGCGGTCCTTGCGCCTTTGGCCGCTGCTCGATGGCTATCGCGGGCGGCCCAAGGCCGACATGGCCGCCGTGGCGCAGATTGCCGTCGCCTTGGGCGCGCGGATGCTGGCCGATGACAGCCTTGAAGAAATTGAAATCAACCCGATCCTCGTCAAGGCGCAAGGCGCTGTTGCGGTGGATGCCCTGATCCGGAAGGTGTGACAT
>JALQUQ010000542.1 GCA_023263735.1 Paracoccaceae bacterium
GGCGGCTCATCACCCGGAACGGCTCGATCTTGCGCTGCAGATGGCGGTTCAGGCGCGCCACCATGCGCTCCATCGACCTGCGAAAGATCCACCGCAGCCCCGGCCCGATGATCCGATCCATCACGACAACCACCGCCAGCACAGCCGCGGCCGCCAACAGCCAGATGGGAACCTCCACAGTCTCAAACATGCCTCACCCTATCCAACCCCTCCGGGCATTCAATCGTTTTGCACCTTTTCCAAATACTCCGGGGGTCAGCGTTTTGGCTTGGCCAAAACGCGAACAGGGGGCAGCGCCCCCTGCCTTTTTGCTTCTCGGGCGCTTGGGCCCGAATTTCTGCCGCAGCGCCGAAATTGCCGCAACGCGGCGAATTGACATCGCCAGATTCTTTCCTCTATCAACAATCTTACGAAATTAAATTGCGCATTCGACTCGGGAGCTTCCGATGACCCAAGAGAAACCCTGGCTGTTCCGGACTTACGCGGGCCACTCCACCGCTGGCGCCTCGAATGCCCTTTACCGGACAAACCTCTCCAAGGGGCAAACCGGTCTGTCGGTGGCCTTCGATCTGCCGACCCAAACGGGCTATGACAGCGACGATCCCCGCGCCCGGGGCGAGGTTGGCAAGGTTGGGGTGCCGGTGTCTCATCTGGGTGACATGCGGGCGCTGTTCGATCAAATCCCCCTCGAGCAGATGAACACGTCGATGACGATCAATGCGACCGCGCCGTGGTTGCTGTCGCTCTATATTGCCGTGGCCGAGGAACAGGGGGCCGATATCGCAAAGCTCAACGGCACCGTGCAGAACGACCTGATCAAGGAATATCTGTCGCGCGGCACCTATATTTGTCCGCCCAAGCCCAGCCTGCGCATGATCACCGATGTCGCGGCCTATACCCGCGAATATCTGCCGAAATGGAACCCGATGAATGTCTGTTCCTACCACTTGCAAGAGGCCGGGGCCACGCCCGAGCAGGAACTGGCCTTTGCCTTGGCGACCGGCGTCGCGGTGCTGGATGATCTGAAGACCAAAGTGGCCCCCGCGCATTTTCCCGAAATGGTTGGCCGCATCTCCTTTTTCGTGAATGCCGGAATCCGGTTCGTGACTGAGATGTGCAAGATGCGCGCCTTTGTCGATCTGTGGGATGAAATCTGCGAAACGCGGTTTGGTGTGACCGATCCGAAATACCGCCGCTTCCGCTATGGGGTTCAGGTCAACTCGCTGGGTCTGACCGAACAGCAGCCCGAAAATAACGTCTACCGCATTCTGATCGAGATGCTTGCCGTGACGTTGTCCAAAAAGGCGCGTGCCCGCGCGGTCCAACTGCCCGCATGGAACGAGGCGCTTGGCCTGCCCCGGCCTTGGGATCAGCAATGGTCGCTCAGAATG
>JALQUQ010000543.1 GCA_023263735.1 Paracoccaceae bacterium
ACAAGATCAGCCCGAGCACGCCCTGGCCATGGCGCGTTTGGCGTTTGGGCGCATCCTGGGCCATGTTCGGGCTTTGGGTCGTTCCCGGCCCGGTCTGGGTGGCGCTGACGGCGCGCGCCTTGTCAGGCGGACTGGCGGGGGCATGGCCCTTGGCCGTTGGCGTCGCCTTGGGCGATCTGGTCTGGCCATTTTGCGCCATCATGGGGCTTGCCTGGATCTTGTCGCTGTATGGCGATCTGCTTGGCCTGATGCGCTGGATCGCGGCCGGCGTGTTCATCGTGATGGGCACGCTGCTGATCGTGAAACAACCCAGTGCGCCCGGCACGGAAAGCCGGTTGACCAAACCCGGCATCTGGGCGGGGCTGTCGGTTGGCATCGCGGCGGTGATCGGCAACCCCAAGGCCATCTTGTTCTACATGGGGTTTCTGCCCGGCTTTTTTGACTTGGGCCGGCTGACCGCGATCGACATTCTTGCCATCATGCTGGTGTCGGCCTGCATCCCGATGGCGGGCAACCTGCTTTTGGCTTATTACCTTGATCGGGCGCGGCGGGTGTTGCAAAGCCCCAGTGCAATTCGCAAATTGAACATGGTCAGTGGCGGTTTGCTGATCTTGGTAGGGATCGTGATCCCCATAATCGCCAACGCCTAAATCTTGTGGTCGGGGGTGACATTCCCGCGCCCCAAGCGTATAAATTGACCACAGTTTCAGAGGACCCCGACGCATGGCAGAAGCCGCCAAGAAACCGGCCGAATACGGCGCCGATTCCATCAAAGTTCTCAAAGGGTTGGAGGCGGTTCGTAAACGCCCCGGCATGTACATCGGCGACACGGACGATGGCAGCGGCCTGCACCATATGGTGTATGAGGTGGTGGACAACGGCATTGACGAGGCTTTGGCCGGTCATGCCACCGAAGTTTCGGTCACGATCCACGCCGACGACAGCGTTTCGGTGCGCGACAACGGCCGGGGCATTCCGGTTGACATGCATGCCGAAGAGGGCGTTTCCGCAGCCGAGGTCATCATGACCCAGTTGCACGCGGGCGGCAAATTCAACAACACCGATGAAGGTGGCAACGCTTACAAAGTCTCGGGCGGGTTGCACGGGGTGGGCGTTTCGGTGGTGAACGCGCTTTCCGAATGGCTGGAATTGCGCGTTTGGCGCGATGACAAGGAGTATTTCGCCCGCTTTGAATTTGGCGAAACCGCCATCCACGTCAAGGAAGTGGGGCCAGCCCCCGGCCAAAAGGGCACCGAGGTGCGGTTCCTTGCCAGTGCCAAGACCAACCGGCCCGATGGCACCTTTTCCAACCTTGAATACAGCTTCAAGACACTGGAAAACCGTCTGCGCGAACTGGCGTTTCTGAATT
>JALQUQ010000544.1 GCA_023263735.1 Paracoccaceae bacterium
GGGGCGTTTGGTCAAGACAAGGTCGATCAGGCTGGGATCATTGCACAGATAGCTGCGAAAGAACGGCGTGCGAAATTCTGCCATCCAAGCCCGGTAGAGCCGGCCCGGTTGCGCCGAAAGAATGTCTTGGCGAAACAGTTTCATATACCGCCAAAGCGATACGCGGTCGGGTCGCGAAGGGGGTTTGGGCGGGGTCATTCGGTATCGGTAAAGCGATTGGCGGCAAGGTCAATCCGGCTGCGAGAGGGGGGGCGATCCTTGTACCGCACCCCAAGCGGAACCGGCCCCGCGGTAATCTGGAAATAATCATAGTCGGCCGGGCGATCAAAGGCGCAAAGATACTGGAAATGCAGCCGAAAAAACCGCCATCGCAGGGCCTTCCATCGCTCGGGTGACAGGGTTTGCGTAAAGGCCGCAGACAGCACCAGCGGCCATTTCTGGCCCTGTGGCGCCACACCTGACACCTTGACCGGGTCACACAGCGCAAAGGCGCAGCCATCGCCGGGGGCGGTCACATCCACCCATGTGATTGCGTCCTGTGCGGAAAGATAGGCCAGATCGCCCCGCAACCGCCGCGCCTTGGGCAGATAGCTGACCATCGGCACAACCTGACCCAGCGACAGAAAAGACAGCGGTGGCGCCTTTGCGGGAAGCCCGCGTCGGATCAGATCGGCCAAGATCGACACCGAAAGATGCGCGCCCGAGGAATGGCCCACCACCAGCACCTCATCGACATCAGAGCTAAGGGCGCTGCGGATCTTTTCGCGAAACGCGGCCATGCGGGTTTCAAGTTCTGGCGGGTTGGCCCCGCCAAAGCGCGCGGAAAAGGCATAGTCATGCATCAGGTAATAGGCAAAGACCTTGCCATCGCGGGCCTTGAACCACTGAAGGATGCCGACAAAGATTGTGGCGGAGACAAACGTAGCGGCAGCAATGGAAATCGGACCAACAAAGGAAGCATCAATACGGTCCATGGCGGCGGTCTCAAGAAGCCGCAGGCCATAGGTGATAAACGCATCCACACCGGTTTGAGTCATCCACCAGCCAATTCCGGCCGCGATAATTGCCAGCATCAATTGGACGATCAGAACGACGATCGGATAAAGCGCGGCAATCACCGGACCCTTGCGCAGCCGCATCAGCCGAAACAGCGCGCCCGACCCGATATAGGCCCAAGCCGTTCTGACCAATTGCCCATAGGTCGCCGGAATTGAATTCGACATGCTGTCGCGCACGATATCGGACCAGACCAGCACATCGACGGTGGCTTCGCTGTCGTGCTCTGCGATCCGGGACTTGACCTGCCAGCCATAGCCCCCCTTGGTTGGCTTGGGCATCATCGTCAGGGAATAGCCGCTGAT
>JALQUQ010000545.1 GCA_023263735.1 Paracoccaceae bacterium
TCGGTCGTTCAAGCGATCGATCTTGAAATCAAGCCGGGTCAGGTGACCGCGCTGATCGGGGCGAATGGGGCTGGCAAGTCGGAATTGGTGCTTGGCATGGCTGGCATGCTGGCCATCTCTTCGGGCGAGATCACGGTTGATGGCCAGCGCCTGAATGGCGCGGGTCCCGATACGATCCGCCGCGCCGGTGTTGCTGCCGTACCCGAAGGGCACCGCGTTCTGACAAATCTCAGCATCGATGACAACCTGCGTGCGGCAGGTGGGGCGATGCCCGGTCAATTGCGCGAAAACCTTGACCGCACCTATGCCATCTTCCCCGAATTGGCCGAGCGCAAGGGGCAGGCGGCGGGCACGCTTTCTGGGGGACAACAGCAGATGGTGGCCTTGGGTCATGCGCTGATGTGCAGACCGAAATACCTGCTGATTGACGAGATGTCTTTGGGCCTTGCCCCTCTGATCGTGCGCCGCCTGCTTGGCGTCGTCTCGACACTGAAGTCCGAGGGCGTCGGCATTCTGTTGATCGAACAATTCACCGATCTGGCTTTGGGAATTGCGGAAACCGCTGTCGTCCTGCGCACGGGGCGGATGCGGTTTGGCGGGTCAGCGCAAGAGTTGCGTGAAGACCCCGAAAAGCTGCACGCAGCCTATTTCGGGGTCTGATCGTCAGGCGAAACGAATATCAACGGCCCCGAAGTCGCCGAAATCCGCGTGAAAATGTGATCCGGCGGGGGCTTCGATCGGGCGGATGAAACTGCCCGACAACAGCACTTCGCCCGACTGGATGCCAAGACCATAGTCGGCAAGGCGATGGATCAGCCACAGGATGCCGGTCACCGGATCGTTCAGCACGCCCGCCCCCAATCCGGTTTCCTCGACGATCCCGTCGCGAAACACGATGGCACCCACGCGGCGCAGGTCAAAGGCATCGACGGCATGGCGCTCTTGCCCCACAACCAGCCCGGCATTTGCGGCATTGTCGCTGACGGTATCGGTGATGATGCGCGCCCGTTTCGTTGCCGGATCGGCCCGCAGGATGCGGGTATCCAGAATCTCAAGGCTTGGCGTCACATAATCGGTTGCCGCGATGATATCGTCGCGCGTGACCTGACGGCCCTGCAACGGCGATTTCATCACAAAGGCGATTTCGGCCTCAACCCGGGGCTGAATGAACCGCCCCGCCGGGACGGTGCCGCCCGTGGCAAACATCATATCGTCAAAAAGCACCCCGGAATCGGGTGTTTCGATGTTCAGTGCCGCCTGCATGGCGCGGCTGGTCAGGCCGATCTTCCAGCCGATGACCTTGGCACCGGCT
>JALQUQ010000546.1 GCA_023263735.1 Paracoccaceae bacterium
GATCAGGGCCATGGCGCCAAGCGCGCGGGGAGCACGGTCGGCTCAGGGCTTCTCTTCCGGCCCGAGGATCAGGCTGGCGTCCATCGTCCGCCGGCCTTGCTGGATCGCAGACAGGCGGTGATGAAGCGCAGTCCGGCCAGTCCGTCCTGGGCCGTGGCCAGCGGTCGAGCCGCTGCCAAGCCCTTTTGGTCGATCAGGTCCGCCGCATCGGCATAAAGGGTTGCGAAAGCTTCCAGATAGCCTTCGGGGTGGCCGGATGGGATGCGGCTTGGCGTCTGGGTCAGGCCATCCCCGCGGCGCAGCAGGCGGGTCGTATCGCCAATCGGGGTGAATTCAAGCAGATCGGGGTTCTCCTGATCCCAGGCCAATCCCCCGGTTTCCCCGGCGATGCGCAGCCGCAGCGCATTCTTGGTGCCGGGGGTGATCTGGCTTGCCCAGATCATCCCCTTTGCGCCCCCGTCGAAACGCAAAAGGACCGCCGCATTGTCATCCAGCCGCCGCCCGGGTTCAAAGGCGGTCAGATCCGCCAGAACGGCCTGCACCCCCAGCCCGGTGACGAAGGTCGCCAGATTGACGGCATGCGTCCCGATATCGGCGATGCAGCCGCCTTCGCCGGACATCTGGGGATCGGTGCGCCAGACCGCCTGCTTTTGGCCGCTCTGTTCCACCGCGCCCACAAGCCAGTCCTGCAAATATTCGACCTGCACATGCCGAGGCGCGCCGATTGCGCCTTGGGCGATCATCCGGCGCGCCTCGCGCACCATCGGATAGCCGGTATAGGTCTGGGTCAGGACGAAGGGCACGGATGTTTCCCGGGCGAGGGCGGCGAGCTCCTCGGCCTCGGCAAGCGTGGCGGTCATCGGTTTGTCGCAGATGACGGCGATGCCTGCGCGCAGGAAGGCCGTCGCCACCTTTGCATGCAGATGGTTCGGTGTGACGATCGCCACCGCGTCGATCCCGTCGGGGCGGGCGGCTTCGGCCTGCGCCATCTGCGCGAAATCGGCATACCGGCGGTCGGGGGCGATGCCCAGCTCGGCGGCCGAAGCCGCGGCCCGATCCGGATCGGAGGACAGCGCCCCCGCCACCAAATCCCACCGCCCATCCAGCCGCGCGGCCATCCGGTGAACCGCCCCGATGAAGGCCCCTTGGCCGCCGCCGACCATGCCCAGCTTCAATGCCATGACCAGACCTCCGTCATGCCGCCCGTTCCGACAACAGGGTCAGGGGCCGGATCTCCACCGGACAGGCCAGCAGCCGGTCAAGCTGGGAAAACAGCGGTTGCAGATGCGGCATC
>JALQUQ010000547.1 GCA_023263735.1 Paracoccaceae bacterium
GATTTACGATCTTGGTTAATTTCACAAGGATGGAATGAAAGTTCAAATGTAGAAGTGACTATTAACTCTGGTGTTTGGCTTTCATCAGATTCTACTTCAATAGCTGGATTAAGAGTCTCAGGTTCTTTTCCCAACGGTTTAAAAATAACAAACAACGGGTATATTGTTGGAATGGGCGGTGCTGGTGGTGCTGGAACAGCTTACACAGGTAGTGCTGGTGGCGCTGGTGGTGCTGGTTTGTTCACTTCTGTTGCTCTAACAATGGTGAACAATGGTACTATTGCTGGCGGTGGAGGCGGCGGTGGTGCTGGTGGTGCTGCTCGAAATGGAAATGCTGACACAAAACCGATTACATATGCTGCTGGTGGTGGCGGCGGTGGTGGTCGATCAGGACTCATAAACTCAGGTGGAGCCAAAGCAGGAACAAGTAGCGCACCCGGTGGGTCTACCGCTGGAGGGGCTTTCGCCCGTCAATATCAACAGTATAGTCAATATTACGATACTGCTTATGCCGGAACTGGCGCTGGAGGAGGTGGTTGGGGTTCTTCTGGTGGTACAGGAACATCCGCTTACACATCAAGTGGGAATGTTTTGTATTACCCACCCAACCCCGGTTATTTCCAAGGTGGCGCTTACGGAGGTGGTGCAGGGGGATCGGGAGGTGCGGCTGTTCAAGGGAATAGCTATATTACATGGGCAACCACAGGAACACGTTACGGTTCTTTAACATAAGGATTTTAAAATGACAAACATTGAATTTACATACGAAGTTATTGCTGTTGATAATACATCTAAAACTATGACTATACGTTATAGTGCGTCCAACTACCCTGATGTCGAGGTAACAGCGCCTTTTCCTGTTCTACCAGACACCGTAGAGACAATGGCAAATGCTTCTGCCCCTTTTCATAAGTGGCGTTCTTTAACTAACCAGTATGATTTACCCACGGTTGGTAAAAAAGGCTCTGGTTCTGAGGTCACTGCCGTTTCAATTACTTTAAGCCCATTGTAATTATGCACAATATCTTTTATCTACAAAGATTTACACCTTTTGGGTGGCAAATCTTCAAACGTGGTGTCGAGAAAGGTGATAAATTTGCTGCTGTTGTGCCTGAAAACTGTACACCAGATGATGTCAAATTAGACACCTTTTGGGTTAAAGGTATAATTAAAGTACAAAAACAAGACGGTACGCCAGTTGATCGTACAAGAGTAGCTGGTTATTTTTCAGCCGACACAGATATTTATGGGCGGCGGGCATCGCGATGAACTTTCAGGAAATGT
>JALQUQ010000548.1 GCA_023263735.1 Paracoccaceae bacterium
GGCGCTCCACGCGCCAATATCGGCCAGACGCGCCTGAATCTCGGCAATGCGCAACGGGTCTTTGGCGGTTTCCGCCTCGGCCATCAGGGCGGTGCGTTCGGTATCGGCCTCAAGCACCGTATCGATCAGCGAGGTTGACGACGACGGCACCTCTTGGGCCACGCCGCCGATCCGCGACCGTTGGGGCACGGTGATCGCCCCCCCCTCCAACGCCAATTCGCCCTTGATCAGGCGGAACAGCGTGGTTTTTCCCGCGCCATTGCGGCCAACGAGGCCAACCTTGTGCCCGGTGGGAATGGTGGCCGAGGCCCCTTCGAACAGGGGGCGGCCTTCAACGTTATAGGTGATGTCATCGATACGCAGCATGGGCGCAGGGGATGGCCCAAGCGGGCGCTTTCGTCAATGGAGCAAACGCAGCCTTAGATCGAATTGCGCCGCTTGCGCCATTGCCAGGCCAACAGCGCGGCCATGCCTGCGGTCACACCGGCGGCGGCGAGGGCAACCGGGACATTGGCGGCGATATTGCGAAAGACGACACCCACCAGCGCCCAGATCACGGTGGCCCCATAAACGGGCATTTCGGGGCGCAGAAACTGCACCGTGCCCGCGATCACCCCGACGGCGGCAATCATGGCAAAGGCGGATTCGGTGTCGGTCATCAGGCCATAGCCTGCGATCAGGATGCCCGTTGACACGCAAGTCGCGGCCGAAAGCCAGCCCGCATAAATGGCCAAGGCCCCCGACAACAGCCAACGGTCATAAAATTCGTCGGCGGTCAGAAAGGCCGCCAAGGCGGTGGCCAGCATGAACATCAGCCCCAGCGTCGCCAACAGCGGGAAATGCGCCGCGTAAAACAGCCAAGCGGTGCCAAAGCCCAGCGATATGGCCAAGGGCAGGCGGGTTTCATCCCAATCCAGACTTTTCGCCCGGGTCCAGAACCCGAAACCGGCATGGGCGATCAGCCAAAGATAGATCACCAGCCAGATCGAAAAGGCATAGCCCGCCGGTTGGATCGACGGTCGCTCGATCACCACCGGAAAGATCGTGGGATCATAGCCCGTAAAGGGCTGGGTCAGAAACGGCGTTGCGGCGAACAGGACAGTAAGCACCAGCACAAGAAGGGATTTGAGTGTCATGGTCGTCGCGCGCCGTTTCTAAGCCGACGCCTTCAGGGCGGATTGCACATTGTGAAGCAATGACAGATTTGCGGTCCCGTAAAGTGAATCACCTTCCGCGAGTAGCCCGAACTGCTGGAGAAGTTTTTCTAACTTCTGGTGC
>JALQUQ010000549.1 GCA_023263735.1 Paracoccaceae bacterium
GTCGTTGCAGGGCCACTGGACCGAGCCTTTTTCCTCCAGCATCTCATAGGTGACATTGGCGAAAGAAGGCGTGGTTGCCGCGATTTCGGCCATGATCTGCGACGGATGGGTATAGTTCCAATCGGCGCCCATGGCCTGTGCCAGCATCTGGGTGATTTCCCAATCGGCATAGCCATTGCGCGGGGCCATCACCTTGCGCACGCGGTTGATGCGGCGTTCGGCATTGGTGAAGGTGCCATCCTTTTCAAGGAAGGACGACCCCGGCAGGAAGACATGCGCATAGTTTGCGGTTTCGTTCAGGAACAGGTCATGAACGATCACGCATTCCATCGCGGCCAGACCGGCGGCAACGTGTTTGGTATCGGGGTCCGATTGCAGGATGTCTTCGCCTTGGCAATACAGGCCCTTGAAGGTGCCCTCGACCGCCGCGTCCAGCATGTTGGGGATGCGCAGGCCCGGTTCGCTGTCGATTTCGACGCCCCAGAGGTCTTCGAAAATCTTGCGAACTTCGGGGTTTTTCACATGGCGATAGCCGGGCAGTTCATGCGGGAAGCTGCCCATATCGCACGTGCCCTGCACGTTGTTCTGGCCGCGCAGCGGGTTCACGCCCACGCCGGGACGGCCGATGTTCCCGGTCAGCATGGCAAGGTTGGCGATGCCCATCACGGTGGTGGACCCTTGGCTGTGTTCGGTCACGCCCAGCCCGTAATAGATCGCGCCATTGCCGCCACGGGCAAAGAGACGCGCCGCTGCGCGCAGTTCGGCCGCCGGAACGCCGGTCAAAAGCTCGGTCGCTTCGGGGCTGTGGCGGGCTTCGCTCACGAATTCGGAATAGGCGAGGAATTCATCCCAATCGCAGCGGTTGCGGATGAAGTCTTCGTTGAACAGGCCTTCGGTCACGATGGTATGGGCCAGCGCGGTGACAACCGCCACGTTGGTGCCGGGGCGCAGGGGCAGGTGGTGCGCGGCCTTGATATGGTTCGATTTGACCAGATCAATGCGGCGCGGGTCTACGACGATCAACTTGGCCCCGGCGCGCAGGCGCTTTTTCAGGCGGCTGGCAAAGACGGGGTGGCCGTCGGTCGGGTTGGCGCCGATGACGATGACGACATCGGTATGTTCGACGCTGTCAAAATCCTGGGTGCCGGCGCTGGTGCCAAAGGTCTGGCCAAGGCCATAGCCGGTGGGCGAATGGCAGACGCGTGCGCAGGTGTCGGTGTTGTTGTTCAGGAAGACGCCGCGCGTCAGTTTCTGCACCAGATAGGTTT
>JALQUQ010000054.1 GCA_023263735.1 Paracoccaceae bacterium
CTTTTTGCGTCACCTGATAGATGCCCGCCCCTTCGGGTTCGGCCACGTTGAAATCCGGGCAAGGCCGGATCTGGAATTCCTGTGCCGCCGAGATGAAATCGGTATCGACCGGGTTTGGGTCCCGCAGGTCCGACACGGACAATTCGCCGCTGACGCCGTGGACCGCAGCATCGATCCCGGCCCGCACGTTGCGTTCGGATTTGCGGAAATAGGGCAAGACGTCGTCATACGACCAGCCGTCACAGCCCTGCTCTGCCCAGTGGTCGTAATCGGCCTTGTGCCCCCGGATATAGATCATTCCGTTGATCGCCGAGGACCCACCCAGTACCTTGCCGCGGGGAACGGTCACGACCCGACCGCCAAGGCCGGGCTGGGGCACGGACGAAAAGAGCCAATTGTGCCGCTTGTCCTTGGACAGGGCGACCAGACCCAAGGGGATCTTGATCAGGGGGCTTTTATCCCGAGGACCAGCCTCGATCAGACAAACGCGCACCTTAGGGTCTTCGGACAGGCGATTTGCAAGCACGGCACCGGCACTGCCTGCCCCTGCGATCACGTAATCAAACTCTCCCAGAACCATATGGCCACGCCTTTTTATAGCACTGGACCTGCGATCAGATAAAACTTCCCCGACCTTTGACGCAGGCGTCAAAGGGACAGCAAAAGCCGGCACCGATCAGCAGTATCCTCCCTGCCCCTATTCCGGGGTCCTCGAATCAACTTAACACGTTCACTTTGGTTTTTCTTTGGAACAAAAATCCCGGATGGCTAAGATGCTGGCTATGCAGGCCAACCTATTAGCGAAACTCCACGGTGTTTTGGATGGAAATCATTGTAAACGCTGCCTTATTTTCCGACGACTCCACGCCGGATTTTGCCAACGATTCTTTGGCCGGACAGCAGCTTTCGGCGGCAAGTATCCTGAGCGATGATCCGAACTTTCTGGAAAAGCTGCTGCAACCGCGGCTTGGGATTGCCACTGCCGCGCTGGATCACATGCCGATCGATGGCGAAGAGGTCTATGCGAAACTGCGCCACCATCTGGTCGAAGCCTATGCGACGGGCCTGATCATCGATATGCGGTGGGTTGTCGGCAATCTGCAGGGCCTGTTGGGAATACAGACTTGGGGCGGGGTGGCTGATCGGCTGGCGCGGGACTTGGGGATCAAGATCATTTCGATCTATGATCAGGACCTGACGATCGAAGAGCAGATGCAGGCAGCGCTTCGGGCGCATCGCCAGATGCTTGCCCCCTCGGGCCTTCACGACAATCCGTTCTGGATTCCCGTCGATTTGCTGCAGCGCGCGCCGTTGGACGAACAGTTGTTTTTCATGCTGGGGCGGATTGTTCCCGAATATGCCAATCGGCACGGTCGTCGGCAGGATGGGCAAATGTTTGCGCGGGGGGCGACGCCCTCGTGGATCACCAAACCAGCCACCTTGGGCGTGCCGCCGTCGCCGACGCGCTGGCACATCCATTGTTTGGGGGAATTGCAGGTTCTGGTCGGAAACACCCCGGTCGAATGGCGTCAACCCGGTGGGGCCGCAAAGAAAATTCGGACGCTGTTTGCCTATCTTTTGCAAAGCGGGGACAAAGGCGCCCATGCCGACCAAATCGGCGAATTGCTTTGGCCCGAGGATGGTACCGAGGAGACGAAGCGCGCGCGCCTGCATCATACCGTTGCCATGCTGCGCAAGGCCCTTGGCTCGGCCGACTCGGTTCAGCGCGCGGGCGAATATTACCGGCTGCGCCCACCGTCCGGCAGTTGGATCGACATCGACACCTTTGAGCAATTGTGCCGACGGGGGCTTTCGCTTTTCAAGAGAAACGAGATCGAGGCCGCCTTCCGCGTCTATTCCGCCGCCGACAAGCTTTACGCCGGTGATTTGTTCGAAGATCTGCCGCTGGAATATGTGCGATCAGAGACCGATGATTGGTGCATGCCCCGCCGGATCTGGCTGCGCGAAATGGCGGTGAAACTGCAATATGATTTCGCCAAAGTCTGCATGGCCACGAATCGAATCCGGGAAGCCCTGGACCATTGCCAGAAGGCGCTGGCGATTGATCCGACGTCAGAAGGGGCCAATGCCGAAGCGATGAAAATCTTTGTGGCGCAGGGCAGGATGGACGCCATGCATCGGCAGTTTCGTCAGTATCGCGCATCGCTGGAAGCAATCGGCGCAACGGAAGGCATTGAAATTAAATCGCTTTATCGAGAACTTTCGCGTGCCCGCTGATCATTTCGGCCTCGCCAAAGAAAAACCAAAGCCAATAGACTTACGCTGATTCTCAACACGGGGCCGTCCAACCACAGGGTCGGCTTCCGTCACGGGAGGAAATCACAATGAAAGACTTCAACGGCGAAAGGCCGTCCGAAGGGTTTGACCCTTTTGACCTGAACAAGCCGCACGCCCGCTGGGAAGCATTCCGCCAAGAACAGCCGATCTTCTTTCACGAAGAGACCGGATATTGGGTCGTTTCCCGATATGACGACATCAAGGCAATCTTTGACGATTGGAAAACCTTTTCGTCTGAAAACGCGCAAAAGCCGATGCGTCCGATGTGTGCCGAAGGTCGCAAGGTATTGGAAGAAGGGGGATTTACCGCCTATTCCGGCCTGACGGCCCGCGTTCCCCCCGACCACACCCGGATCAGGAAAGTGGCCCAATCCTGCTTTGGTCCGCGCCGTTTTCGGTCGATCGAACCGCAAATCGAAGACATCGTGCGCCGCCATCTGGATGCGCTGGAAGCTGCGGGCAAAGCCGGGCAGCCGGTCGATTTTTGGGATGTGGTGGCCTATCCGGTTCCGGCCTATGTTCTCTTTACCCTGATGGGCATTCCTGACGAGGATGTGCCCAAAATCAAGCAATATGGCGCCAGCCGCGGGCGGATGACGTGGTCTGATCTTTCCGATGAAGAGCAGATTCCCGTCGCGCACGACATGGTGGCCTATTGGAAATACATCCACGATCTGCTGGACATGCGTCGATCAAATCCGGGTGACGACTTCCCCTCGGACCTGTTGCGCCTGCAATCCGAAGGGGCAGACATCACGGATGAGGAAATCGCTGGCGTCCTTTATTCAACGCTGTTTGCGGGTCATGAAACGACATCGACTTTCATGGGCAACTATGTGCTGACCCTGATGGACAACCGCGACGCTTGGGAAGCGATCAAGGCCGATCCATCGAAAATTCCGAACGCGGTCGAAGAAATGCTGCGCTACATGCCCTCGGTTGTTGGCTGGCGTCGCCGCGCCCGCACTGCCGTCACCGTCGGTGGCGTGGACCTGCCCGCCGGGGCAGAAGTCTTGATGATCACAGGTTCGGCCAATCGCGACGAAAGCCATTTCCCGCAAGGCGAAAAGCTTGACATCACGCGCGATAATGCCCGGACGCACCTGAGCTTTGGTTACGGCATTCATTACTGCCTCGGGTTCCAGCTTGCCAAGATGGAAGCAGCCGTCTTGTTGCGCCAGTTGTCCGAGCGTTTTCCAACCCTTCGTTTGGCCCAGAACTTCGAGGCTGAATACAATCGGAACATCACTTTCCGGGTTCCGAAATCGGTCATGGTGGAGTGGGATCAATGACAAAATCACTGTATACTCTTGATTTCTCGGAAATCAGCCATGCGGACTTTGCCCGCGTTGGTGGAAAATGCGCCAGCCTTGGCGAAATGACCCAAGCCGGCGTTGCCGTTCCGCCCGGCTTTGCCGTGACCACCGATGCCTATCAGGCCATGTTGGATCACCACGGTTTGCGCGACGAAATCGAACGTCATATGAGCGCGGTTGATCCGTTCGATCTGGATTCGGTGGATCGTGCGGCGCAGGCCATACGCATTCGTATCCGCAGCCATCACCTGCCCGCCGCTGTCGAAGAGGCCATTCGCCAATCCTACGCCGAAATGGGCGACTCCATGCCCGTGGCCGTGCGCTCTTCGGCAACTGCCGAAGATCTGCCGGATGCGAGCTTTGCCGGCCAACAGGACACTTACCTGTGGATTCGTGGCGCGGATCAGGTGGTCGAAAAGGTCCGCGATTGCTGGGCTTCGCTGTATACGACGCGCGCCGTTGCCTATCGGGAAAAGAACCGCATTTCCCACGCAGATGTCCTGATGAGCGTTGGCGTGCAGAAAATGGTGAACGCCCGCGCCGCCGGTGTTGCGATGACGCTGGACCCTGTGAACGGCGACCGCACGAAAATCGTGATCGACGCCAGCTGGGGCCTTGGCGAAATGGTGGTTTCCGGCGTGGTTACCCCCGACAACTTTACCGTTGAAAAGGTTTTGGAGGAAATTACGGCCAGAAAGATTTCGGACAAACACGTCGAACTCGTCGGCGTCCCGGAATCGGGCGAAGCGCTGGAGCGCGAGGTTGAGGAGGCCCGCCGCACCATCCAATGCCTGTCTGATGCCGAAGTCGTCGCGGTGGCCCGGCTCGCCAAGCGCTTGGAAAAGCAAAACAAATGCCCGCAAGACGTAGAATGGGCGATTGATGCAGACCTGCCGGATGGAGAAAACCTTTTGGCCCTGCAATCCCGCCCGGAAACGATCTGGAGCCAGAAAAAGAAAGACGCGCCCAAAACCACCTATGCAACCGGGGTGATGGGAATTGTCGGCACGCTCAACGCCGCTTTGCCCGTCAAGCGCTGATCTAAACAACAAAAGATTTCAGGGAGGAATCGACCAAATGGATGCCAAGACCCCGCTGTTCCCCAGCGCTTTTGACGTGAAATCACCGGCAGGTGCCGAAGACTGGCGCAGCCTGTACCCCTATTACACCCAGTTCCAGCCGTCGCGCCGTGCCGAAGATGACCAGAAGTTCTGGTTCTGCAACAGCCAACACTGGCCAAACCCCTTGCGCCCGTTTGACGTGATCTTCCTTGATTTCGCGATCAAATGCCTTGGCCAGTACAACAGCCGTCACCTGATGGTGCCCCCGGCGAACGGGATCGATTATCGCATTCTGAACGGCTTTGTGTATTTCTCGCCGGTTGCTGTTGCGCCCGAGAATATCGAAGCCCGGATTCCGCAGTTCCTGGATCGTGCGGGCCATTACTTCATGAACTGGAATGACCTTCTGGCCAATTGGAAGGTCAAGGTCAAAGGCATGATCGATGCGATGAACGCGATCAGCTTTGCCCCCTTGCCGGATGTGGTTCCCGTCGAATGGGTCAAGGATGGCGTGGGTCTGGACAACACCAATGCCCTGTTCGAAGCCTATGAAAAGCTGATCGAACTTTCGTACAAGACGTGGCAGTACCACTTTGAATTCCTGAACCTTGGCTATGCCGCATACCTCGACTTTTTCGGCTTCGTGAAGTCGCAATTTCCGACGATCCCCGATCAGGCGATTGCGAAAATGGTTCAGGGCGTGGATTCCGAACTGTTCCGCCCCGATGACGAAATCAAGAAACTGTCCCGTCTGGCCGTGGAACTGGGCGTTGACGGCGCGTTGATGTCGGGAACAGCCGATCAGGCCTTGGCCGCTGTGGCCGCCTTGCCGAATGGCGACAAATGGCTGGCCGCGTGGAAAGCTGCGCAGGACCCGTGGTTCAACTTTACCAGCGGCAACGGTTTCTATTCGACCGACAAGTATTGGATCGACCATCTCGATATTCCGATGGGCTATCTGCGCGACTATATTCCACGCGTGAAAGCGGGCGAGCGCATCGAGCGCCCGACCGAAAAACTGTTGGCCGAACGCGATCGCATCACGGCGGAATACCGCGAGATGATGGACGAAGAGGCGCAGGCCGTTTTTGACGGCAAACTGGGCCTGTCGCGGACCGTGTTCCCCTATGTGGAAGACCACAACTTCTATATCGAACACTGGGCGCTTGGCGTATTCTGGCGCAAGATGCGCGAGCTGTCGCGCATGCTGTCGCAGGCGGGCTTCTGGCCGGATGACGACGGAATGTTCTATCTGAACCGCAACGAAGTGCGCGATGTGCTTTGGGATTATGCCGCGGCTTGGGCGATTGGCACCCCGAATGTCGGCTCGGCCATCTGGCCCGCCGAAGTGGAACGCCGCCGCAAACTGCTGGACGCTTTGGCCAGCGAGGCACCGGTTCCTGCACTGAACAACCCGCCGGAAGTGATCACCGAACCCTTTACCATCATGCTCTGGGGCATCACCTCCGAGGCGATCGACCGCTGGACCGGATCGTCCGACGAGTCGGGTGGCCTGAAAGGGATGGCGGCAGCCCCCGGCACGGTCGAAGGCATCGCCCGTGTTCTGCGCAGCCCTGATCAACTGGCCGAACTGCAAAAGGGCGAAATCCTTGTCACCCCGGTTACGGCCCCCAGCTGGGCGCCCGTGTTCGGCAAGATCGCCGCGGCCGTGACCGACATTGGCGGCATGATGAGCCACGCGGCCATCGTTTGCCGCGAATACGGTCTTCCGGCGGTGACCGGCACCGGCAATGCCAGCTCGAAAATCAAGACGGGCCAGCGCGTTCGCGTTGATGGCAACACCGGCACGGTGACGATTCTCGACTGACCTCACCTGAGCCTTGGGGCAGGGCAACCTGCCCCATTTTTTCAAGACGGACAGAGCTATGACACTTGACCTTGGGCGTTATGATCAGGTGTGGCGCGCTGCCGAACCCTATATGCGTGCCCGCAAGAACGATGTGCACATTCCCCTTTCCTTTGACTGGGCGGTGCGGCTTTTGGAGCATTTTCCGCAAGCAGATGCGGATATCTGCCTTTTGGCCATTCTTCTGCATGATATCGGGTGGTGGGCCATCGATATGGAAGAAATCATCGAACAGGGATTTCGTTCCGAAAATATCCTGCAGTCGGATGTGCGGTATCGACACGAGGCCGAAGGCGTTCGTCTTGGCACAGAGGTTCTGCGCCAGACAGGATGGAGCGAAGAGGTCATCCGGCAGGTTTGCGAGATCATCGACGGTCACGATACCCGGCCCGATCCTCGGCATTTGAATGACCGGATCGTGCGGGATGCTGATAAACTGTGGCGCTATGATGTGCCCGGAACGGCGATCGGTTGCGATTGGTTTGGCGAAACGCCGGCCCAAAACTGCGACAGGAACGAACGCATTTTGCCCAAGTTTGAAACCGAACCCGGTCGGGCCATGGCCATTGCCGCTTTGGCCGCCACGCGAAAAGCGCTCAAAGTTCACGTGCTTTAGGGGTATCCCATGCAGATGTTTATCGACGGCGCCTGGCACCCTTCGGAAAGCGGGGCCACCCAACCGGTGATCGACCCGCGCTCGGGCGAGGTGATCGATACGGTCCCGAACGGAACCGACAAAGATGCCGACCTCGCCGTTCAAAGCGCCCATCGCGCGTTTGACTTGTGGCGCAAGACACCCATGGCTGCGCGGGTCAAGCTGGTGAAATCCTTGGCATCGGCCATGCGGGCCGAAGCCGAACAGATCGGCCAAGCGCTGCACCGCGAATTGGGGCGACCTTTGCCTGCCTGCCAGCAAGAGGTGATGCGCGCGTCTGACTTGCTTGACATCTATGCCGAAGAAGGCCTGCGCATTCAGGGCAGCTTTTCCATCGGGTCACCGCAGGGCGAAAAGACGATGGTCACGCGCGAACCGGTTGGCGTGGTGGTTGCGATCACGCCCTTCAACTATCCGCTCAACCTCTTGATGTTCAAGCTGGGGGCGGCCTTGGTTGCGGGCTGCACGGTCGTTGCCAAACCCTCGGCAGATACGCCGATGTCCACCCTGCTTTTGGCAGACCTGTTTCACCGAACCGGTTTACCGCCGGGCGTTTTCAACGTGGTCACCGGGGCGGGGCGGGCAATTGGCGAGGTGCTGGTGAACCATCCGATCCCGCGCAAGATCGCCTTTACCGGCGGCACGGCGGCCGGAAAGGCCATCGCCGCAGCGGCCGTGCAAACGATGAAACGCGTCACGCTTGAACTGGGCGGGCAGTCGGCAGCGCTGGTTTGCTCGGATGCAAACATCGCAAAGGCCGCTGAGGCGATTGCACGCCACGGCTTTGCCAATTCGGGCCAATTTTGTTACCGCGTGAACCGGGTCTATGTCGAAGACGCGGTTTATGACGACTTCCTCTCACAGCTCTTGCCGCATGTTCAGGCGCTCCGCCTTGCTCCGGCGGGGGGGGAGGGCGATCTGGGGCCCTTGGTGAATGAAAAAATCTACGCCAACAGTGCCCTTCAGGTCGATGATGCCCGCGAAAAAGGCGCGCGCATTCTGTGCGGTGGGGCACGGCAAACCGGCACCGGGTTTGATGGGGGGTATTATTATCAGCCCACGGTCATCGCCGACGCCGACCACGGCATGTTGGTGCTGACCGAAGAAACCTTTGGGCCGGTGTTGGGGATTTGTCGGGTCAAAACCTGCTGGGAGGGTTTGCGCCACGCCAATGCCAATCGCTATGGGTTGGCCGGTTTTGTGTTCACCCGCGATCTTGCGCGCGGACTGGCCCTGTGCGAGGGGCTGGAGGCAGGTTCCGTCTGGCTGAACGACATCCAGCGCTCATCGCATTACGAACCCTTTGGCGGGGTCAAGGAAAGCGGTCTGGGCCGGGAAAAGGGCCGGTACGGCGTGGAAAGCTATCTGGAGTACAAGACGATGTACCTTGCCTATGAGGTGCCCGAGTGACGTCGGATCTTTTGCTGCCGCGCGACCTGCCCTTGTGGAATGCGGCCCGCCCTTATCTGGATATCCGCAACAACGACGAACATACCTTGGTGGCCTATGGGGTTGCCAAGGCCCTGTTGCGCGAACTCCCTCAGGCCGATGAAAGTGTGGTCCTTCCCGCTGTGATCTTGCACGACGTGGGTTGGAAGCGCATTCCCCAAGACCTGCTTTTGCTGGCCATCGGCAGGAATCCGACGCGCAAGGATCTTGTGGCCGAACATGAACGGCACAGCGTCGAAATCGCGCGCGAGATTTTGGCAGAGGTCAAGCCCGCCGGGGTTAATGTGCAGGCGGTACTGGACATCATCGCGGGCCATGACACCACCACCCCGGCCCGCAGCCTGAACGATGCCGTGATGAAAGATGCCGACAAATGTTGGCGCACGACTCCGCATGGCATGAAGATCATTCGCGGCTGGTACGATTGGTCGGTCGCCGAATACGTCGACATGGTCAAGACGGTGTCAAACCCGCGCTTGCTGACCGAACCGGGGCGCGCCATGGCGGAAACCTTTGTCGCCTCGCTTGAGGCGGAACTTCAGTTGGAAACCTATATGAGGGTCACATGACAGACCTATCCTTGGCGGGTAAGCGGGTGGTCGTTACGGGCGCGGGCGGCGGTCTTGGCCGGGCCTTTGCGCTTGCTTTCGCCCATGCGGGGGCAAAAGTTCTTGCCGCCGACATCAATGCCGCTGGCGCAGATGAAACGGCCGATATGATCGGGGAAAACGGGTTTTCCTGTGCCGTCAACGTGACGGACCGCGCCTCATGCACCGCGCTTGCCGAAAGTGCCATCGCGCAGATGGGGGGGGCGGATGTCCTGATCAACAATGCGGCGCTTTATGGCACGCTAGAGCGCCGGCCCTTTGCAGAGATCGACGAGGATGTGTGGGACAAGGTGATGGCCGTCAACGTCAAAGGCGTTTGGCAGGCCAGCCGCACCTTTGCGCCGTTGTTGAAAGCAGCAGGTGGCGGGTCGATCATCAACGTCGCCTCGGCCACGGTGTTTTCGGGATCGCCGATGTGGATGCATTACGTGGCCTCGAAAGGTGCCGTAATTGCGATGAGCCGTACCATGGCGCGCGAATTGGGCGGCGATAATGTGCGTGTCAACGTGATGGCCCCCGGCTTTACCATGACCGAGGCCAGCCTTGCCCTGATCGACAACGCGCGCAGCTATGGCGTGGACCGGGCCGCGCTGAAACGGGCGCTGGAAACCGATGATATCGTAGGGGGTGCCCTATTCTTGGCCTCGCCCTTGGCTTCGGCCATGACCGGACAAACCCTGGTCATCGATGGTGGACGCCAGTTCATCTAAAGGAGTTCGACATGATCACTGTGACCTTTATCGAAGCGGATGGGACCCGCCGCGCCATTCAGGCCAAGCTGGGCGACCCGCTGATGATACCCGCCCGGAATGCCGGTGTGCGCGGAATCGTGGCCGAATGCGGCGGCAGTGCCATGTGTGCCACCTGTCACTGCTATGTCGAAGAGGCCGCTGCCGGGTCCCTGCCCGATGCCTTGCCTGATGAATTGGACACGATCGAATTCAACGCCAATGAACCGCAAGACAACAGCCGCTTGACCTGCCAGATCAAGGCGACACCTGCGCTGGACGGGGCCGTGTTCCGCGTGGCCACCGGCCGCTAACGGGCCAGAACGCCCCCATCGATCACCAGCGTCTGCCCCGTCATGAAATCGGATGCGGCGGATGCAAGGAACAGGGTCGCCCCCTTGATTTCATCCGGGCGGCCCAACCGACCCATCGGGGTATAGGCGATCGAGGCGGACGGATCGCGCGGCCGATTCTCGGTTTGAAAAATGCCCGGGCACAGCGCGTTGATCTGGATGTTGTCTTTGGCATAGTGCAGCGCCATTTCACGGGTCAGATTGACAACGGCCCCTTTCGACGCGGCATAAGCCGGGCGCGGAAAGGCCCCGGCCGGCGCGGCCAGCCCCCACATCGATGCAACCGTGATGACCTTGCCCGACCCTTGGGCCTGCATGGCCTCCAGCGACGCGCGACAGGTGTGGTAAACGCCATTCAGGTTCACATCCAGAACCTGCGCCCAATCAGCAGGATCGGTTTCGTGCAAACGTCCCGGCTGGCGATCAGAAATTCCGGCATTGGCGATGGCGATATCAAGCCTGCCATGATGGGCAACGATGTCCTGAACCAAAGCATCCATCGCGAACAGGTCCACGACATCGGTCCTTTGGGTGCTGACCTCTGCCCCGATCTCTCGCAATGACTGTGCGGTCGCCTCCAATCCTTCGTCATCCCGGTCAACCAGCCAAAGGCGCGCACCATTTTCTGCCAAGGCCTCGGCCATGGCGCGGCCCAGTCCTTTGGCCGCACCGGTGACCAAGGCCACCTTTCCCTGAACGGAAAAGATCTCGGCCGCAGTCATGACAGGCGACGGGCTGCGAAGTCGACAAACCAGTCAAAGGCCGCCGGGTTGCGCACAGAATCCCGGCTGGCCGCCTTTTCGGGCGGCAGGCCCATCATCAACTTGCGCACGGGCACTTCCATTTTCTTGCCGGTCAGAGTCATCGGAATTTGCGGCGCCTCGATGATTTCATCGGGCACATGGCGCGGGCTGCGTTCGCTGCGCAGGCGACGGACAATCTCCGCCTTCATCGCATCGTCCAATGTCGAACCTTCGGCCATTTGCACGAACAGCGGCATCCAATATCCACCCTGTCCATCTTCGATGCACAGGATCAGACTGTCGGCAACCGATGCGATCCCCTCCATGGTGCGATAAATCTCGGCACTGCCGATGCGAACACCGAACCTGTTCAGCGTGGCATCCGAACGGCCCAGAACAAAGGCCCCACCATGGGCGTTGAATCGCACGCGATCACCGTGGCGCCATAGCTGGGGCCATGTGTCAAAGTAGGCGTCGTTATAGCGCGCGCCATCCTGATCGCCCCACAGATACAAGGGCATCGATGGCATTGCCTTGCGAAGGACAAGTTCCCCGACCTCATCCACAAGAACCGCCCCCTCTTCGGACATCGCCACCGCATCCACGGCCAAAGCCGCCGCCTGAATCTCGCCCGCACGGGTTGGCAAAAGAGGAGAGCCCGCCAAAAGGCCCGAACAAAATTCCGTGCCCCCCGATTGCGACGATGCCCAGATGTCGGATTTCACCGACTGATACACCCATTCAAACGTTTCGGGCGTTGACGGTGATCCGACCAGCATCACGGCCTGCAAAGCAGACAGGTCAAAATCGTGCTTGGGTTCGATCCCCTGTTGCCGCACGATCTGAATGAAGGTGGGTGATACGCCCATCACCGAT
>JALQUQ010000550.1 GCA_023263735.1 Paracoccaceae bacterium
CTTGGCGAATTCGACGGATGGATCACCGGGCGCAAACGCTATCAGGGTTCGACCCGCCAGACGGTCGATTTCTTTGAAGCCGAGGGCGAAACCCGGATCAAGGTCAACCCGTTGGCCCATTGGGGCCGCGAGGATCTTGAGGAGTATCTGGTGAACAACCGCCTGCCCCGCCACCCCCTGGTGGCCAAAGGCTATCCGTCGATCGGCTGCGCCCCCTGCACCAGCCCCGTGAAACCCGGCGAAGACCCCCGTGCGGGCCGCTGGCGCGGATCGGACAAGACCGAATGCGGCATCCATTTCATCGATGGCAAAGCCGTTCGCATCAAGAAGGACGACGCCGCATGAGCCCTAAGCCGCGGTTTCAGCAAATTTTTTCCCAAAAAATTTGCAAATTCCTTCAAAGGAATTTGTCAGGAGACAAAGCATGAGCGTTATCGTCACGGATCAGGGGTTTGCCCCCGCTATCGAAGTTCAGGCTGTGGGCCTCGATCAACTGGACAGCCATCAGGGCACCGTCGATCTGGCCCATACCGACGATCCCGCTGCACTTGTGGGCAAGCTGGATGGCATCAGGTTGATCCGCGTGGCCTTTCCCGCGTTCAACGATGGTCGGGCGTTCACCATCGCCCGCCGTCTGCGGATGCTGGGATATCGGGGCGAATTGCGCGCGCTTGGGCCGGTGATTGCCGATCAATATGCGATGTGCCGCCGCGTGGGCTTTGATTCGGTCGAAATCCCCGAGGATCTGGCTGCCCGTCAGCCGGCCGAGCAGTGGATCTTTCGGGCCGATTGGCAGTCGCACGACTATCTGTCGCGGCTCAAGGCCTGATCGCCGCTGGACGGGCCGCCGCAAAACTTGTATGTACACCAATGAAAAGCGCCGCAGCCTTCCGGGCTTTTGCCCGGCGCTGCCCTCGCCTATGAAAGGTCAGGTCCATGACGGAGCTTGCAACCATGAACGCCCCCGCCGCCAAACCGCATCTGCCGGATGCTGCCAAGGTCACCGCCGTGACGCATTGGACGGATCGCCTGTTCTCTTTCCGGGTGGAACGTCCCCAATCGCTTCGGTTCCGGTCGGGCGAATTCGTGATGATCGGCCTTTTGGGGTCGGTGGGACAGGACGTGTTCCACAGCAGCGACGCCGATCAGCCCTGCGGCACGGTGGCCGCCGCCGCGGCCAACCCGTCCGGTGGCTGGAACGCCATCGTTTCCATGCAGACCAGCGCAGCCGCCGGGGGGGAGCTGC
>JALQUQ010000551.1 GCA_023263735.1 Paracoccaceae bacterium
CCCGCAGGATATTTGGGCCAAGATAAAGGCGGCCCAGGGGCAGATTTGCGAGGGGGTTTGAGACGCGGCGCCGGGGTTTTGGGCGGCGTTTTTGGGCGGTCAGGATTTCTTTTCGCGTTTCATTTCCCAGCGGCCCGAGTCTTCGGACCAATATTCCGCATCGATCCCGGCTTCGGTCAGGCGCGTCCATTGGGTGCGGGCATGGGCCATGCGGTCGGGATCGGCGGCGGAAAAGAGGAGCCAGACCCGGTCGAGCTGGCGCGCCTCGTCCAGACTGGCATCGGCCCCATCGAGCAAGATCAGCCCGCGCGCGCCATTGGTGATGGCACCGGTGCCCAAAAGCACCGGCTGTTCGGCATCGCGCGGCCCGCCCTGACGGCCATGGGGCAGAAAGCCGTCTTCGGGATCGATCCAGAGCCGCCCGTCGAGCCGGTCGAGGGCAGCGGGATCGGGACTGCGGATCATGATCGACCACCCCTGCGCCAGCGCGCGGCCGAGCAGGAGGCGCGCGGTCTCTTCGTTGCCCGAGCGGGTCAGGTGGTAGAACATCGCCTTTCCCATGGGATCAGCCCTTTTCGAAGCGGTCCTTGATCAGACGGTTGAGCGTCATCACCCCCCAGCCGGTCGGGCCCTTGGGCGACAGCAGGGTTTCGCCTTTGGTAAAGGCGGTGCCCGCTATGTCGAGATGGGCCCATGGGGTGCCGGGTTTGACGAAACGTTGCAGGAATTGGGCAGCGGTGATCGCCCCGCCGTCGCGCCCGCCCACATTCATCATATCGGCGGTGCGCGATTTCAGTTTGGCATCATAAGCCTCGCTCAGCGGCATGCGCCAGGCGCCTTCGCTTTCGGATTTGGCGGCGGCGAGAAGGGCCGAGCAGAAGGCATCATCATTCGAGAAAACGCCCGTGTTTTCATGGCCAAGCGCGATGATGATCGCGCCGGTCAGCGTGGCCAGATCGATCATCGCCGCCGGTTTGAACCGCTCTTGCGCGTACCACATGACATCGGCCAGGACGAGGCGGCCTTCGGCATCGGTGTTGATGACTTCGATCGTGTCGCCCTTCATCGAGGTCACAATGTCGCCGGGGCGCTGTGCCTTGCCGTCGGGCATGTTTTCCACCAATCCGACCAGACCCACGACATTGGCCTTGGCCCGGCGCAGGGCAAGGGTGCGCAGCGTGCCCGCCACGGTGGCCGCGCCACCCATGTCCATGATCATG
>JALQUQ010000552.1 GCA_023263735.1 Paracoccaceae bacterium
GCAAGCGCAAAGGGATCGAGGAAAAGGATTGCCCCGCGCTTGAGGTCAGCGAGGGCTGATCCGGCTCGACTGCTGAAAACGCCCCCCTCCTCAGCCCCCCCACAAAGGGGGGAGGGGTCGGGGGTGGGGTGCATCCCAGGGTGGGGGGTGCCCCCTTCCCCGCCCTATTCCACGATCACATAATCCTTCAGCGTGGTCTCAACGCAGTCCCACGTGCCATCGAACCCCGGCCGGATGATGAACCGGTCGCCTGCCTTCAGATGGGTCACCGTGCCATGCTGATCGGTCAGGATCGAATGGCCCGAGTGGATATAGATGTATTCCCACTCGCTATAGCTGATCCGCCACTTGCCCGGCGTGGTCTGCCACATGCCGCAGTAAAGCCCATCCCGGTCCTCACGCGACCAGGTCGTATGCACCGGGTCACCCGATAGAACCTTGCCCGGATCGGGGCGCTTCACCTCGGGCGTGATGCCATCCTGGCTGATACCTTCCACAAGCTGCATGATCCCTCCACTCGGCTGTTTGGCACAGAAAGGCTGTTGCGCGCGCGCAGGTCAAGCACCGGCTTTCGCCGCGTTGCAGCGCAATTATGTTGCGAACCCCGCGCGGCTGTGCCTGAATAGCGGGCAGAATCTGTAGAAGGCCCGGAGCCGACGATGAGCGCCACCTCCCCCCTCCGCCCCGTGCTGCCGCCCGACATCCGCGCCCGCAAGGGCAGCGCCCCATTGGTGGTGCTGACCGCCTATACCACCCCCATGGCCCGGCTGGTTGATGCGCATTGCGACATCGCGCTGGTGGGCGATTCCCTTGGCATGGTGCTGCACGGCCTGCCCTCGACCCTTGGCGTGACGATGGAGATGATGATCCTGCACGGCCGCTCGGTGGTGCGCGGCTGCGGGAAAGCCATGGTCGTGATCGACATGCCCTTTGGCAGCTATGAGGAAAGCCCCGAGCAAGCCTATCGCAACGCCGCCCGGCTGATGGCCGAAACCGGCGCCCCTGCGGTCAAGCTTGAGGGCGGCGCGCATATGGCTGAAACCATTGCCTTTCTCACCAAACGCGGCGTGCCGGTCATGGCCCATGTCGGCCTGACCCCGCAGGCGGTGAACACCCTTGGCGGCTACAAGGTGGTCGGTCGTGACGATGAGGCCGACCGCGTCCTGCAAGACGCGCTGGCGGTGCAAGAGGCAGGTGCCTTCTCGGTGGTCCTGGAAAA
>JALQUQ010000553.1 GCA_023263735.1 Paracoccaceae bacterium
ACGCACCTGGGCGTAGATGCCTTCGCGGGCCAGCAGCACGGCGGAAGCACCGGCGGAACGTGCGATCTGCGCGCCCTTGCCGATCTGCAGCTCGATGCAGTGGATGGTCGAACCCACCGGGATGTTGCGGATCGGCAGGGTGTTGCCGGCGCGGATCGGGGCTTCGGCGCCGCTCATCAGGGTGCTGCCCACTTCAACGCCACGGGGGGCGATGATGTAGGTGCGCTCGCCGTCGGCGTAGCACAGCAGGGCGATGTGGGCGGTGCGGTTCGGATCGTATTCAATGCGCTCAACCTTGGCCGGGATACCGTCCTTGTTGCGCACGAAATCGACCACGCGGTAGTGGTGCTTGTGACCACCGCCCTTGTGACGGGTGGTGATGTGACCGTTGTTGTTACGGCCAGACTTCTGGTGCTGGGCTTCCAGCAGCGGAGCGTAGGCTTCGCCTTTGTACAGATGGTCACGGGTGACTTTCACCACGCCACGACGGCCAGGAGAGGTCGGTTTGATCTTGATGACAGCCATGATTACGCAGCCTCCCCAGACAGGTTCAGCTCTTGACCCTCTTTGAGCGTCACGTAGGCTTTGCGCACGTTGTCACGGCGGCCCACGGTCTTGCCAAAGCGCTTGGTCTTGCCCTTGGTGTTCACCACAGAGACGCCTTTGACCTCAACCTTGAACATCAATTCCACAGCGGCTTTGATTTCAGGTTTGGTGGCATCTTGCAGCACTTTGAAAGTCACGGCATTGGATTTTTCAGCAACCATGGTGGCCTTTTCGGACACGATGGGAGCAACCAGCACGGACATCAGACGACCTTCGTCAAACTTGGTGGCGCTCATGCGAACATCTCCTTGAGTTTGTCGATCGCGCCCTTGGTGACGAGCACTTTCTTGAAGTGCACCAGGGACACGGGATCGGCGTAACGCGGTTCAACGACGAGCACGTTGACCAGGTTGCGCGAAGCCAGATACAGGTTCTCGTCCACTTCTTCGGCGATCACGAGGACGTGGTCCAGGTTCATGGCCTTGAATTTGGCAGCCAGTTGCTTGGTCTTGGGCGAATCCACCTTGAGGGAGTCGACCACGGCCAGACGGCCTTCACGGGCGAGTTGCGAGAAGATCGAAGCCATACCTGCGCGGTACATCTTTTTGTTGATCTTCTGGGTGAAGTTTTCTTCAGGGCTGTTGGGGA
>JALQUQ010000554.1 GCA_023263735.1 Paracoccaceae bacterium
GAATAGGTGTCGCAATCGGCATAGGTGGCGGCAAAAACGCGCAACTGTGCCGGATCGGGCAGGGTTGCGTAATTCGGCCAATCCAGCGCGGCCATTTCGCAGACGTCCGGCCCCTTGGGCGCTGCGGGCGCGGCGGTTAAAGGGGCAACGGCGGGTGGGGCCGGGGTATAGGTGACGACCGGGGCAGGCGACCCGTCGGCCGAGGCATTGACGATGAAATCCCCGGTCAATTCGTCGTAATAGGCGGGGCGCTGTTTGTGGTTCACACGGCCCGCCAATTCCTCGACTTCGACCCGGATGCCGCGCGCGATGCTTTGCATGGGCAGGCCGGGGGTTTGCAGCATGGGCAGCAGGGCCCGGGTAAAGACCGAATTCGGGTTGCCATCTTCTGACCCCAGACTGTCCAGCGCCGATTGGCCAGCCCCGGCGGAAAACAGGATAAAGCTTCCCTCGATTGGCGTCACCGCCGCCAATCCCCGGGTCGAACCGGCAGAGCGCGTGCCCTCTTTCGGAAACGGATTGTCACGGCAGGCATCAAGGATCAGCACCGTCACCTTGGCCCCGCGATCCTGAATGGTTTTCAGCACATCGTTGACGGCAAAGCTTTCCGAAACCAGAAACACCTCATCCCCCGGGCGGGCGGGCGGCGCATCGGTGGGAAGCAGATAATTCTGGCCATTCACCTCGACCCCATGGCCGGCATAGTAAAACAGCACCTCATCCCCGGGTTTGATGCTGTTGGCAAATTCCGAAAGATTGCGGGACAGGGTGCGGCGGTCGGCATCCTCCAAGGCGGTCACGCCAAACCCCAATCCCTGCAACGCGGATGACACGGCCCGCGCGTCATTGCGCGCCTTTCGCAGATCCGGCAGGCTTTCATAGTCATCGTTGCCAACGACCAGCGCCAATCGCGATTGGGCCATAAGGCCCGTCGCACCCAGAAACACCAAAGTCATCGCGGTAAATACGGTTTTCAAAATCATGGCCACCCTCGCAGCTTGGGCAAGGCTAACATGGGGCCCGCGCCGACGACAAGTTCGGCTGTTCCCTACCGCACAAACCGGCGCCCGTCAGATCGACAGGCGGGTGGGCACCGTTGGCAGCGCCCCTTGGGTGCCCCGTTCGCGATATGGCGTGGTGTTGTAATGCGCCCGGTAGCATTTCGAGAAATGCGAGGGCG
>JALQUQ010000555.1 GCA_023263735.1 Paracoccaceae bacterium
ATGATCGTCCTGCCTTCGACCTTTGACATGTGACCCCCGGTCAGGCGCGTTTGCCTGCCGTAAAGGCGGCCATGGCGTTTCGGGCCGTGGCCGCGTGATCTGACATGGTCAGAAAGATCTGGTACTTGGCCGCGTGATAGGCCGCCGTTTCGGCCCGCGCGCCCACCTTGCCCCCCGGTCGTACCATGGCCCGCGCCGCTGCCGGAATATCGGCAAAAGCCCCGGCCGCCACCGCCGCCATCACCCCCGAACCCAGCGTCACGGCATCTTCATCCTCGGCCAGATGGATGTCCAACCCGATAGCATCGGCGTGAACCTGCATGAGCAACGGGTTCTTGGTGCCGCCGCCACACATGACCAGCCGCTGGATCTGGTGGCCCGCCCGGTTCATCGTTTCAATGATGTGGCGGGTGCCATAGGCCAGCGCCTCGATCGTTGCCAGATAGAGACGGGCCAGCGCATCGGGGCCATCCTCCATCGTCAGCCCCATGACCGTGCCGCGCGCATGCGGGTTCGCGCGAGGGGAGCGGTTGCCGTGATGATCGGGCAAGACATGCAGATCCGCGGCGGGCCAAGGCTCGCGCAATTGCAGATCGCGCACCCAGGAATTCAGGATGGCATGCAGGCTTTTGCCCGCGGCTTTTGCCTGTGCCTCGGCCACGGCACAGGCGGGAGATTGGCGCAGGGTCCAATCCAGCAGGCTGCCGGTCGCGCTTTGCCCTCCTTCGGACAGCCACCACCCCGGCACCATCGCATCGTAATAGGGGCCCCAGACCCCCGGCACCATCACCGGATCGCGGCTGACCAGCATATGACAGGTCGAGGTGCCCGAAATCAGAACCAACGTTCCTTTGGGTTGGCCCGCGGCCAAGGCCAGCCCCCCGGCATGGGCGTCGATGATCCCGGTGGCCACGGCAATCCCCGGGCGCAGGCCCAGATCCGCCGCCACACTGCCCGCCAGATGGCCCGCCACCTTGCCAATCGCGCGCACCTGAGCCGGGACCTTTTCCGTCAGATCCGACAGCCCCACCGCCGCCAGAAGGCTTTGCGAAAACCGCCCTTCATGGGCCAACCAGTTCCATTTGCAGCCCAAGGTGCAGGTGCTGGCCACATCGGCCCCGGTCATCCGCCAGACGATGTAATCCGCCAGATCGAAATAGC
>JALQUQ010000556.1 GCA_023263735.1 Paracoccaceae bacterium
CCCTCGATGTCGCTGCGTGCGCCTATCGTCGGGCGGCCATACCCATGCCAGGTGTAGCTCAGGCGCTGCAGCGTGCGCATGACGACCGGCATCGGCTCGCGCTCCTGGCGTTCGAGCTCGTTGCGCACCACCGTCATCTCGCTGGCCAGGTCCTCGCGCGTGAAGCGTGCCCGCAGGAAGCGGTCGGCCTCGATGCGGATCGCCGCATCGATCTTTTTGGACTCGGCGGCGACGGTCTCGAAATAGTTGGTGCGATCGGCAGTCGTGGTACCGTTCCAGCGCGCTCCCAGGGCGGTGAGGTCGTGCTTGAGGTCGGCGCGATCACCAGCCCCCTTGAACAGCATGTGCTCGAGCAGGTGCGCCATGCCGGTCTCGCCGTAGCCCTCGAGCTTGCTGCCGGTCTTCACGAGCAGCTCGACGCGCGCGCTACCGGCCGAAGGGAAAGGCGCGAGGATGATCTTGAAACCATTTTCGAGCATCCAGGAGGCGATGCCTCCGGCCTGGGCGTCGAGGCGGGCACCTGGCACGACCGGCCAGCCACCTGGCTCGGGCGACATGGCGGACCAGGCGGATTGCGAGGACAGCGCGAGCGCCGCCAGCGAAAGCGCAATTCTGTGAAGCAGTTTCATGGCAGAGGAGTCTATTGCCACGTGCGACCGAATGCGGGACTGCCGCAATAATCACCATCCGATGAGAATCCTCCACACCTCCGACTGGCACCTGGGGCAGACGCTGCACCAGTACGAGCGCGGCCACGAGCACGCGCGCTTCCTCGACTGGCTGCTCGGCACGCTCGAAAGCGAAAAGGTCGACGCGCTGCTGATCGCCGGCGACATCTTCGATAACACCAACCCCTCGGCCGCCTCGCAGCAGCAGCTCTACCGCTTCCTGCAGCAGGCCAGACTGCGCGTGCCGCACCTGGCCATCGTGATGACGGCCGGCAACCACGACTCGCCGGGCCGCATCGAGGCGCCGGGGCCGCTGCTGTCGCTGCTCGACGCCAGCGCGATCGGATCGGTCGGGCCGTTCGGTCGTTCCGCCGACGCGTCTGCCTTGAGCGCGCCGCTGGAGCGGCTGATCGTGCCGCTCAAGGACGGCACGGGACAGATCGCGGCCTGGTGCATCGCGCTGCCCTTC
>JALQUQ010000557.1 GCA_023263735.1 Paracoccaceae bacterium
AGCAGCTGGCCGTCGGGGCCGCGCTCGTCCGTCATGGTACGGAACTTGACCATCTCGAATGGCTTGCCATGCATGCCGGGGCGCACCTGGCGGAAGAACACCGGGCTGCCCAGCTTGTTGCGCACCAGCCAGATCAGGCTGGCGACCAGCATCATCGCCCAAGCGTTGATCGCCATCATGGCAGCCGGAACATGCAGATAGATGATCTTGACCGTCGAGCCCTGTTTGTAATCGTCGGGGGTAAAGAAAAACCCCCAGATCAACCCAAGGATCAAAGCCAGCACCGACAGCCCCGCCACCCAAGGCAAGGCCCAGGCCGAGGTCTGCATGAACTTCTTAGGGTTTGCATATTCCCAAATCGACATGAGGTTTGGCTAACCTTTCTTGTTTACGATCTCAAATCACTAGCATGTCAGGCGCTAACGCAGATTGACGCGGATTGCCGCAGCCGCCGCAAAAGGCAGGGCCGCCAGCGCGCCAAGGGTAATGCCGCCCAGAAACAGCAGCGGCGTGGTGGTTTCCATCCCCTGCGCCCCGCGCTTGACCACTTCGGCCCCAAAGATAAGCGTGGGCACGTACAGCGGCAGTACCAGAAGTGACAGCAAAAGCCCGCCCCGTTTGACCCCCACGGTCAAGGCCGCCCCAAAGGCCCCGATGATCGACAGCGCGGGCGTCCCCACGGCCAGCGACGCCACCAGCCACGCATAGCCCGATTGCGGCAGGTTCAGCAAAACCCCCAAGACCGGCGCGATCAGGGTCAGCGGCAAGCCCGTCACCAACCAATGCGCCACGGCCTTCATCGCGACCGTCCCCTCCAGAGGCAGGGGCGCCGTGGCCAACAGGTCCAGCGACCCATCCTCGAAATCCAGCGCGAACAGGCGGTCCAGCGACAACAGGCAGGCCAACAAGGCCCCCACCCACAAGATCCCCGGTGCGATCCGGGCCAACAGCGCGCCTTCGGGGCCAACGCCCAAGGGCACCAGCACCGCCACCAGCAAAAAGAAGGCAAGGCCAAGCCTGCCGTACAAGCAAGCACTGCAAAATCTCAGAAGAAGAACGAAGCCTCGAAAGCAGTTGTTGCCGACACAGAACTCGCCTTGGCGCCGCAAGAGCTCAGCATTGCAGAGCGCGTGCAC
>JALQUQ010000558.1 GCA_023263735.1 Paracoccaceae bacterium
GTGCGCGCCTGACCTGCCGGTATCCTCCGATGGCATCGTGACGGTGCAAGACCCGGCGAAAACCGCGCTGCAACTGGCCAATTCGGAAACGGGCGTGATGCAGGATTTGCCGCAGGGTCTGGCGGTGACTGATCTGACCCAAGCCTTTGGCAAGGTGCCCTTTGCCTTTAATTGGCTGGGCTGTGACATGGGGCTGATTTCGGCGCACAAACTGGGCGGACCCAAGGGGATTGGCGCGCTGGTGGTGCGGCAGGGGCTGGATGTTGCATCGCAACTGAAAGGGGGCGGTCAGGAAATGGGCCGTCGGGCGGGCACCGAAAACCTGATCGGCATCGCCGGTTTTGCCGCCGCCGCCGAAGCGGCTGCCCGCGATTTGGCCAATGGGGTCTGGGAGGAAGTGGCTGAACTTAGAAATATTCTAGATTCAGCATTGTCCGCTGAGATAAAAGGTACTATTTCAGTCGGGAAAGGCGCTGTGCGTCTTCCGAATACGCTTTGCGTCGTCGCGCCGGGGTGGAAAGGCGAAACCCAGGTGATGGCGATGGACCTTGCGGGCTTTGCCGTTTCGGCCGGGTCTGCCTGTTCCAGCGGCAAGGTCCGGGCCAGTCGCGTGCTGGTCAGCATGGGCTATGACGAGGCATTGGCGGGCCAAGCGCTTCGCATCTCCCTAGGCCCCGGATTGAACCGTGACGATGTGTTGCGTTTCGCGGAAGTCTGGACAACCGCCTATAAGCGCCAGATGGCGCGCGCAGTGTAAGACCGTTCGACAAGAACCTGAAACGTATAAGGAATTGACCATGACCGCGCTGGATACCGAAGTTCGGGAAGGTGTTGATCGGGAAACGATCGAAACCGTGCAGGCCATGGCGGGCAAGTATAAATACGGCTGGGAAACCCAGATCGAAACCGAATACGCGCCCAAGGGGTTGAACGAAGATATCGTTCGTCTGATCAGCGAAAAGAACGGCGAGCCGCAATGGATGCTGGATTGGCGTCTGGCGGCCTATGCGCGCTGGCTCAAGATGGAAGAGCCGAAATGGGCGATGCTGAATTACCCTGAGATCGACTATCAGGATCAGTATTACTACGCCAAACCCAAAAGCATGACCACCAAGCCGAAAAGCTTGGAC
>JALQUQ010000559.1 GCA_023263735.1 Paracoccaceae bacterium
CAGCGCCTGAAAAACGCCTTAGCGGTGGTCGATGCAGACTACGATTTTGTGCTGATTGATTGCCCACCATCCCTGTCGATGTTGACGCTCAATGGCCTATGCTCCGCACATGGTGTGATTGTCCCCATGCAGTGCGAATACTTTGCACTCGAGGGCTTGACCGACCTGGTCAACACCATCAAACAGGTGCATGCCAACCTTAACCGCGACCTCAAGATCATTGGCTTGTTGCGTGTCATGTTTGACCCGCGTATCACCTTGCAGCAACAGGTCAGTGAGCAACTCAAGGGCCATTTCGGCGACAAGGTGTTCAACACTGTGATCCCGCGCAATGTGCGCCTGGCCGAGGCACCGAGTTACGGGCTGCCCGGCGTGGTTTTTGATCCCTCGGCCAAAGGCAGCGTCGCCTTTGTAGAGTTCGCCAAAGAACTGGTGCAACGCGCGCCGACCCTGTGACGATGTCCCCCCAGGTTCTGATCCTTCCCGGCTGGCAAGGCAGCGGCCCAGAGCATTGGCAAATGCGATGGGTGGCGGCGCATGGTTATGCCGTGGTCGAGCAAAGTGACTGGATGCGCCCACTGCGAGGTGACTGGTTGACGCGTCTGGACGAGGTGGTGGGTGACAGTCCGGCGCCCGTTGTTCTGGCCGCGCACAGTCTGGGCTGCATTCAGGTGGCGGCTTGGGCACGCGTGTCGAGGCATGTGGGGAAGGTGCAAGGTGCTTTGCTGGTGGCACCAGGCGATGTTGAGCAGCCGCAGTTGATGTCGGTGTTGCACAGCTGGACGCCAATAGCGCGGCAACGTCTGCCCTTCAAGGCCATCCTGGTGGGCAGCGAAAACGACCCCTACTGCTCTCTTGAGCGAGCACAGGGTTTGGCTCAGGACTGGGGCGCAGAGTGGGTCAATCTGGGCGCGTGCGGACATATCAACGCCGAGTCAGGCTTGGGCGATTGGCCTGCGGGACGCGCCCTGCTGCAAACAATGATGAAGGAATAAAAATGGTTACCAAAAAACCCAAAGGTCTGGGTCGCGGTCTTGAAGCCCTGTTGGGTCCAAAAGTGCTGGACATACCGGTGACCGAGGCTGGTGTGACCGCTACGGAAACGCCATCCACCCTGTCCCT
>JALQUQ010000055.1 GCA_023263735.1 Paracoccaceae bacterium
CAACACCATCTGCTGGCTGATCGGCGCAATCTTAAGATGGCGGGTTTCCATCCAGAACCGCGACACATGATATTCGCGCGACATCGAATAGCCGCCATGGAACTGCATTGCGTTATCCGCCGCCTGGAACCCGGCGTCGCTGGCCAGAAACTTGGCCGCATTCGCCTCGGGGCCGCAGGGCTTGCCTTCGTCAAACAGACGCGCGGCTTTCTGGGTGATCAGATCCGCTGCCTCAAGCCGCATCCAGCTTTCGGCAAGCGGGTGCGCCACGGCCTGATTTTGACCAATCGGACGGTCAAAGACGATGCGATCCTTGGCGTATTGGGTCGCAAGGTTCAGCGCGCCTCGGCCAAGCCCGATGCAGGTTTGTGCAACCGCGATCCGCTCGGGGTTCAGGCCGTCGATCAGGCAGCGGAAGCCCTTGCCCTCTTGTCCGACGATCTCATCCTCGAACACTTCGAAATTCTCGAAAACGATCTCGTTTGAATCGACCGCGTTGCGCATGATCTTGTCGATGCGGTTGATCTCGGCCCCCTTCTTGCCCTTCAGGCGGGTCAGGAACAGCGTCATCCCGTCATAGGGCTTTTCCGGATTGCGCGGGGCGGTGCGGGTCAGCAGCAGGATGCGATCGGCGTTTTGCGAATTGGAAATCCAGACCTTGCGCCCGTTGACCAGATACCGGCTGCCCTCTTTCTTGGCAAAGGTCTTGAGCCGCGAGGTATCCACCCCGTTATCCGGCTCTGACACGCCAAAGCACATCATTTCCTCGCCACTGGCCAGTTTTGGCAGGAATTCGCGCTTCATCTCCTCTGATCCGTGATGGATCACCGGGCCCGGCGGGAACACATAATATTGAAACACCGAATTGGCGTTGAACCCGCATTTCTGGCCCAATTCGTCCAAAACGATCCCGCATTCGATCAGGCCCAGACCCATGCCGCCATATTGTTCGGGCATCAGCATGCCCAACCAACCGCCTTCGGCCAGCGCCTCCTTGAAATCCCAAGGATATTGCTTGTCGCGGTCCATTTTCCGCCAATAGTCCAGATTGAACGTCTCGGCGATCTTGCTGATCGACGCGCGGATCAGGTCCAGTTCAGATTGATCAAGTGGCATTCAGTGCCTCCGATGTCGGGTCAAGAAGCGACCGGGATAAGGGTGAGCGGCGTCGCGATATCCAGCGCAGACATGTCGCCCGTGGGTTGGCCCAGATAACGCGCGCGGATGGCCCGCCGCATGATCTTGCCGTTCTTGGTTTTGGGCAGGCCATCGACCGGCAGGATCGCCGCCGGGATCATCGCTTTGCCCACCAGACGCGTGACCTGCTCGATCGCGGTTGAGGCGTCGAAGCGCCCGGGCGTCTTGAGCGTGACAAAAGCCACGATGACCGACCCTTTGTCAGGGTCGGGAACACCGATCACCGCAGCCTCGGCGATCTGCGGATCGGTGACCAATGCGCTTTCGATTTCGGCCGGTCCGATACGGCGGCCCGCGACCTTGATCGTATCATCCGACCGGCCCCGAATGTGCCAATAGCCATCGGCATCGATATGGGCCAGATCGCCATGAACCCAAGTGTCGGCCCAGCGGTCCCAATAGGTGCCGAAATAGCGATCCCGGTCGCCCCAGAAGGCATGGGTCATCCCCGGCCAAGTGTTGCGCACGACCAGTTCCCCAATATCATCGGTCCGCGCCCCATCTTCGCCCAGAACATCGACATCCTGCCCAAGGATCGGCCCGGCAAAGCTGGCCGGCGACATCGGGGTGATGGTGTAATTCGTCAGGATGCCGCCGCCCGTTTCCGTGCCGCCGGTATAGTTCAGGATCGGCAGGCGTTTGCCCCCCACCGTTTCAAACAGCCATTGCCACGTCGGCACGTCCCACGCCTCTCCGGTCGAGGTAAACGCCCGAAGGGTCGAGATATCCTGTTTCGGGGCGGCTCCGTCCATCGCAGCCCGGATGCCCCGCGCCGCGGTGGGTGCCATGCCCAGAACCGTCACGCCATTCCGCTCGACGATATCCCAAAGCCGATTTTCATCGGGCCAGTTCGGCAAGCCTTCGATCCAGACAATGGTCGCGCCAAATTGCAGCGTGCCCAAAATCATCAGCGGGCCCAGCATCCACCCCATATCGGCGATCCAGCCAAGCCGGTCGTCGGACTGAATGTCGAAACCATATCCCCAATCCATTCCCGCCTTGACCAGATAGCCCCCGTGGGAATGCACGATCCCCTTGGGCGCCCCTGTGGTGCCCGAGGTAAAGATGATCATCACCGGATCATTCGGGTCCATCTCTTCGGTCGGAACGGGGGGCAAGGCCTGCCCCAGATCGGCCCAATCCAGATCGCGGGGCGACGTTGCACAGGGGCCGCCATCGTGGCGAATGGTGACAATCGTTTGCAGAGCCGGTGCCTTGTCGGCCGCCGCATCGGCGACTTCCTTCATTGGCACGCGCTTGCCGCGCCGTGTGGTGCCATCGACGGTGACCAAGACCTTGACACCCGCCGCATTCAACCGCGCCACCAAGGGGTCGGGACCATAGCCCGAAAAGGCTGGAACCCCAATCGCGCCAATCTTGGCACAGGCCAGCACCGCAATCGCCGCCTCGGGGATCACGGGCATGAAAAACGCGACGCGGTCGCCCTTTTCAACGCCAATCGATCGCAGACCCGCAGCCACGCGCTCAACCTCGGTGGCCAGCGTGGCAAAAGAGATTTCGGTCCGTTTGCCGTTGTCGCCTTCGTAAATCACGGCGGGACGTGTGTCGCTGGCGTGCCGCAGGGCACAATTCCACGCCACGTTGATCTTGCCGCCGTTGAACCACCTTGGAAAAGCATATCCGTCCGTGTCGTCGATCAGGCTGGACCAGGGCGACGAAAAGTCGATCCCAAGATCGTCAATCGCCCTGCGCCAGAACGCCTCGGCCTGATCGACCGAGTCACGGTGGAGGCTGGCCAGATCATCATAGCCCCACCGCTTCATCGCCTTGGCCAGACGCGACCGTTCGATCTGCGCCGGTCCCGGCACCCAAACGGCCGCCTCACGCGACCCGAAAGATGCGCGACCCTTCATTTGTTCTTCAACACGTCATATTGCGCGATCACTTCGCGCGCGGTTTTCACATGGGCCAGATCGATGTGCATCCCTTCATAGGAAACGGCTGCCAGACCCCGGGTCAGCCCCAGTTCAAAAGCGTCGATCATGCCCTGATAAAAGGCGACTTGCCCCTCGGTCGGCATAAAGACCTGATTGGCGATGGCCACATGTTTGGGATGGATCGACACCATGCCACGAAAGCCCAAACGCTTGTTCGAACGTGCAAATTCCCACGCGCCGTCGTCGTCTTTCAGATCCTGCCACAGGCCCACGATCGGAAAGGCCTTGCCCGCCGCCCGCACAGCCAAAACGGCCCGCGACCGCAGATACAGGGTTTCCTCACCCGAGGGCGTGAATTCAAATCCGATGGAGCGAGAGACATCCGCGTCTCGTGCCGTACCCGCAAACAGGGTCGCGCAACGGGGCGAAGCCGCCAGCATCGCCTCACATTCGGCATAGGCTTGGGCCGTTTCCAGCGACAACACGAATTCCAGCGACCCAGCCGCAACGCCATTGCGCCGCTCGTAATGATCAACCAGCGCCTCGGCATGCAGAATATCACGGGCACCATAGGTTTTGGGAGGAAGGAAGCCGTCGCATCCGGGCACGGCCACAACTTCCAGATCGTCCCCCATCATGCCCGTTTCCAGCGCGTTCAGCCGGACATAAATCCCCAAATCGGGGTTATCCTTGCGCAGATTGGCAATCGTTTCGGCGACCATATGGCGCGTCTCGGACTTCATGTCCTGCGGGACCGAGTCTTCCAGATCCAAAATCACGGCATCAGCCCCGGCGGCAACGGCCTTTTCGGCCCAACCTTTCCGGTGCCCCGGCACAAAGAGCATTGATCTCGTCGGTCTCATTGGCACACTCCTTCTTGGTGTCCCTGAGTGTCATTGGAGGGGAAGTTTCGTCAACGAAACCGGCCACCACCCCAGCCACATCCTGCCACCTGTAAAGGCATAACCGATAGCCCGCGTCCGGGCGCCAACGCTGGCTTGAATGCGCCGTTCGTCAAATGACTATAGACATCGCCTATCCAAATCTTAGGTAAACTGCTCATAGTGCAGCCAAAGGTCTTCGGCCTACTGTCACTGAAACGGATGAGACATGAAATGAACGCAGTCGATACACTCATTGCCCGATCAGAGATCGAAGATTGCATGAAACGCTATGCGCGCGGTGTGGACCGCCGCGATTGGGACCTTGTCCGGGGCTGTTTTCATCCGGATGCCCGCGATCACCATGGCGAATTCTATGGCGACCCCGAAGAGTTCATCGAATGGGTCAAGCAGCGTCATGCGGCCGTTCCGTTTTCGATGCACTATCTGCTGAACTGCCTGATCGAATTCGTGTCGCCCGAACAGGCCTTAGTTGAAACCTATTTCTGGGCCATTCAGCGGCGCGGGGATGGGGACGCTCAAGGCGGCACCGATATCGAAGTGTTCGGGCGCTATATCGACGTCTTTGAAAAACGCGGCGATTGCTGGCGCATTGCCAATCGCAAGGTCGCCTATGACAGCACCCGCCAATCGCCCAGCACCGCACATTTGCGAAAATTGGTGGGCGTGATCGGCCAGCGCGACCGCACGGACCCCAGCTATATGCAGTTGCAAGCCGCCGAATAGGCGAAAATCGGGGCTAACCGGGGCCTACCAAGCCCAAACTCATAGGCCACACCTATGACGGCCAGCGACCCACCCCTGTGCGAAACCCTCTCGGCTTGACATAGGAAGTTCCTATGAATGAGCCTTTCCCCTAGGGAAGAGGGATTACCACCTATGGCAACTGTCGACGACTCGCAGGACGTGCTCAAGCTCAAGCAACTGTCCTACTTTTTGACTTTGGCGGATTACGGATCGATTTCGGCGGCAGCCAATGCCCTGAACATGGCGCAGCCGTCGCTCTCGGAAAACATCGCAAAACTGGAACGGCAACTTGATGTCAAACTGGCGATCCGCGGGTCACGCGGTATCCAGATGACCGAGGCGGGCATGATGCTGGTCAACCGCGGCCGCGATATTCTGGATGCCGTCGATCATCTGGTGCAGGATCTTCGGCTGCTGAATGGCGAACCCCGGGGGCCGGTTTCGATTGGGTTCCCGCCCTCGCTTAGCCTGCTGCTGTCGGTCCCGCTTTTGGAAACGATCCAGTTCGAACACCGTCACGTCCGGCTTCATATCGCCGAGGCAATGTCGGGCGACATTCTGGAATGGCTGGCCAATGACCGCATAGACGTCGGATTTGTCTACGAAATTTCCGACAGCATGCCCTATATGTTTGAACCGGTCTTGACCGAAGAGCTGTTCTTGGTTGCGGCGACCGACAACTGGGATGATGAATTCGGCCCCGATGGCGTGGCCAAAAACCCGATCAGCGCCGAGCGGTTGCAGGATTTGCCCTTGGTGCTGACCAGCCCCACCCATGGCGCCCGCAAGCTCCAGGAAAAGTTTGCCCGCGCAGGCGGGTTCACCTTGAACGTGGTCGCCGCGATCGATTCATTGACCCACATCGTCGAAATGGTCAGCCGCGCCAGCGCCTATTCGATCCTGTCGCACTGCGCGGTGATCAAGGAAGTTGCCGAGGGCAAATTGGGCCTGATCCGGATCGAAGAGCCGACCATCCGCCGCACCGCCTATATGGTGCGCAAACGGTCCCGTCCGGTGTCGAATGCCAGCGCCATCGTCGAAAACACCATCACGACGATCATCCGGGAGCTGGTCGAACGGTATCACATTCAGGCGACTCTTCCGAACAAAGACTGATTTCGACCTCAGCCTATAGGATGGCACTTCAACAGCCACAGGGACCTATACCTTTGACGGCAAGCCCCTTCTGGCGCGATCCATACGGCACATCATATCCGCGCACCGAGGAGACGCGGATCGGCATAAAAAGTGCGTACCGACAGGGTGAGGAACGCACCAACCCGGAGGAAACATGACCCGCAACCCGCTTGAGTGGCTGGCCGAGACGTTGCTCTCGATCACGTCAATACCGATATTGGCCATGATGGTTCATGTCACCGCCGACGTCGTTTTGAAATATACCGTCAAAATGCCGATTCAAGGCACGCTCGAGATTTCGGCCTACTATTACATGGTCTCGATCGTCGTTTTGCCGATGGCCCTCATCGAATTGACCCGTCAATCCATCGCGGTTGACCTGTTCTATCAGATGATGGGGCCGCGCCTGCAGGTCGTTGTCACCGGGATCGTGCTTTTGGTCAGCACCATTGGCTACTGCGGTTTGGCCGCCGCCACCTTCCCCGATGCGCTCCTATCCTTGGAGAAACGGGAAATCGTCATGGGCACGATCAACATCTACATCTGGCCGTCCCGTTTCATCATGCCGGCCGCGTTGTTCATGGCAGGTCTGGTCTGCTTTTATCACTTCATCCGCTTGGTGATCAGCCCAGCAGCGCGCACGCAGCTGACGGCGATCCACCAAATCGATTCCTGAGCCGAGGGGCACTGATCCATGTCTATGCTTGAAATCGGATTTGCCGCGGTTGGCGTGGTGCTGGCGTTGATCGCCTTGCGCGCCCCCATCGGCATCGTCCTTCTGACCGTGTCCTTTGGTGGCGTCTGGGCTGCCTTGGGGTTCAAGGTCGCCGTGGGTATCGCCCGCGCCATTCCCTTTGACTTTATCGCGAACTGGTCGTTCAGCGCCGTGCCGATGTTCCTGCTGATGGGCTATATCGCGTCGAATGGCGGGCTGACGGACGGTCTGTTCAAGGCCCTGAAAATCCTGTTGCGTTGGCTTCCGGGTGGTCTGGCCTCGGCTGGTGTGGCCGCTTGCGCCATGTTCGCCGCCGCGTCGGGGTCTTCGGTGGCAACCGCTGCTGCCATGTCGCGGATCGCGGTTCCGGAAATGGTAAAGCAGGGCTATGACAAAGCTCTGGCCGCTGGCGCCATCGCTTCGGCCGGCACCTTGGGGTCGCTGATCCCGCCGTCGATCATCATGATCGTCTATGCCATCTTCGCCAACGTTTCGGTCGGCAAACTGTTCATGGCTGGCTTTATTCCGGGTATCCTCTCGGCGGTCATGTACATGACGATGATTACCGTTCGCGTCATGGCCAATCCCAAACTGGCCCCGCGCGTCACGGAAAAGCCCCAACCCGGCGAGACCATGGCCGCGATCAAGGAAGTCTGGCCGCTGCCGACGCTGATCCTTGGCGTTCTGGGCGGGATCTTCGCGGGCGTCATGACCCCGACCGAAGCCGGTGCCGTGGGCGCGTCTTTGGCCGTGGTGCTGGCCGCTGCGCGCCGCAGCCTGAGCGTCAAGGTCCTGATGACGGCCGTGCGCGATGCTGCCGTGGGCACCTCGACCGTGTTCGTGATCGCCGTCGGCGCCACGATGTTCACCAGCTTCATGGGTCTGACCGGGGTTCCCCGTGCCGTCTCCGAGGCGCTGCTGTCCATCGGTGGTGACAATCCGATCACCCTGATCATCATGATCGGCATCGTCTACATCCTGCTGGGCATGTTCATCGAATCGATCGGCATCATGCTTTTGACCCTCCCGATCTTCTTCCCGATGCTCCAAGCCGCCCATGTCGATATGATCTGGTTCGGGATCATCGTGGTCAAGCTGCTTGAGATCGGGATGATCACCCCGCCGGTTGGTCTGAACTGCTATGTCATCAGTTCTTCGCTGAACGGATTGGTCAATCTGACGACCGTTTTCCGCGGTGCGCTGTGGTTCATCTTCACTGATCTGGTGACGCTGACCCTGATCATCGCATTCCCGGCACTGTCGCTCTGGTTGCCCTCGATCATGAGCTGATGTTCAGGCTCTGACACCATAGAATACCTATGGATACGGCGGCGCTCGCCTTTCTTGGCGCGCGCCGTCATTTCATTTTTATTCATATATTACAGAGGGTTATTCAAGGCGGGCGCAATGTGCATCATAGGTTTTAACCTATAGCATGGCCTTTCGTTTTCGGTTTTTCTAGACCCAGTTCGCGCAACAAAATTAGCGCGCCGCACGCGGAGGACAGATTCAATCTGGCGTGCGCAGGGAGGGTTCGAATGCTGAAATCAAAGGCTCTGGGTGGCATCACCCAGGGAAAAATCGTCACAGCCATCGATGTGGCCATGCTTGCAATTTTTGCGGCCACATTGCCGGGGTTCGCGGGAACCGACAATATGCTGTCGTTGCTGCAGAACGTGGCGGTTCTGGGCATTCTCGGGCTTGGCATGGCCATAACGATCATCGGGCGCGGCATCGATCTGTCGATGATTGCGATCGCCTGCATGCCGGTCGCCTGGGCCTTTCTTGAAATGGCAAACGGCGTTTCGGCATCGGTCGCCATCGGACAGGCAGTGGCCTTTACCGTTGTGGTCGGGCTGCTGAACGGCTGGCTGATCACCTATGTCGAAGTTCCGGCGATTTTTGCGACCTTGGCTTCGGGCATCGTGGTTTTCGGGACCATCCAGTATTTTTATGTAAACACCGATCTGGTTTCGATCCCGTCGCAGATGGGCGCAATGGCCGATCTGATCCGCGGCACCACGCTGGGGCTGCCGAACAGCGTGCTTGCCTTTCTGCTGATTTCGGCCGGCGTCGCGCTGTTCTTGCGGTTTCGCACGGCGGGTCGGTTTGTTTATGCCGTGGGCGACAACCCGATGGCGGCGCGGGTCACCGGGGTTCCGGTTCGCACCAACATCCTCATGCAATATGTGATGTCGGCATTGATCGCGCTTTTGGCCGGTTTCTTTCTGGCCACCACGGTGGATGGGGCCAACACGCGCCTGTTCAACTCGACCATGATCTATGACGTGATCCTGATCGTCGTTCTGGGGGGCATTGGTCTTTCCGGCGGCAAGGGCTCGGTCGCGAACGTTTTGGCCGGAACCGCGATGATCGGCATCCTGACCAACGCGATGACCATCCTGAACGTGGATTACTACACGCAGAACCTCGTGAAGGCCGCCATCCTTCTCGTGACCATTGCCATCGACAGCGCGCTGAACCCGCGTGACGAGCAAACCTCGCAACAAGGCGACATCTAAACTTGAAAGGCGTGAACAACGCGCCGAAACACCAAGGGAGAAGATCAATGTTTTCCAAGCTTAAGAAGCTGGCCTTTACGGCTGCGGTTGCAGCGGCCATGCTGCCGGCCGTCACGGCCCATGCGCAAGACGTCGAAGGCGACGGCAAGCCGTGGCATGATTATTATGACGCGCTGAAGGGCAAGAAGGTTGCCTTTGTGCCGATGTCGTTGTCCTTCGACCTCGCCCAGATCTACGACGGCGCGATGAAGCAATACGCCGATTACATGGGCTTTGAATACATCTCGCGCGACCCGAACTGGTCGGTTGAAGGCGCGGTCCAGATCGCTGAACAATATGTCGACGAACATCCCGACGTCATGGTCATCCACCCGCTGGACGACAAGGCCTTTACCCGTGTGGTCAAAAAGGCCCAGAAGGAAGGCATCTATGTGATCTTCATGAACCTGCGGAATGGTTCGGGCACGGATTCGATGGAAGGCGACGCCTACATCGGCCCCGACTTCTTCCAGTTCGGTCAGCGCAAGGTTCAATTGGCCGCCGATTACTGCAAAGACAGCGAGTCGAAAAAGATCATCATGGTGCAGGCGGGTGCCACCAACTCGGTTGGCATCACCGAAACCAATGGCTCGCTTTGGGAACTGAAGCACAACCACCCGGAACTGAATCTGGTGGCGATGCAATCGGCCGAGGCTGACCCGGCAAAGGCCAAAGCCATCGTCGCGACCGCGCTGAAACAGCATCCGGATGTCTGCGCGATCATCGACCAGTGGGAAGGCGGCGCCATCGGCATCCCGCCGGCCGTCGAAGAGGCAGGCCTGCGCGACAAGATCAAGATCATCACCTCGGGTGGCGGTTCGCAGGTCAATGGCTGCGACATGATCAACGCTGGCAAGTATGACGCCTACATCAGCTACAACGCCGGTCACCAGACCTACATGCTGAAATCGCTGATCGCTCAGGTTCTGCAAACCAAACCGGTCCCCGGCGAAACCCAGTTCTCGGTCTACAACGACTATGTCGTCATCACCAAAGACACGATGACCGCAAACTCGTGCTGGGACATCAACTACTACACCCGTCCGTTGAAGTAATCGCTTTGAATTGGGACCGGCGGCGCCCTGCTGCCGGTCCTTTTTTGCCTCATGTCCAGCCGCCGGGAAGCCAATGTCCGACATCAACCACACTGACCAGACCCATCGGGCCAGCTTGCTCAAACGGCTGCGCTACAAATACATCCCGGATCACCTTATCGGCGAGGTTCTGACCAAAGCCTGGATCGACACGGCCATTCCTGCCCTGATCCTGCTTGTGACGATCGTTGTCTTTTCCGCGCTGACGCCCGATTTCTACCGGCCAAGCAATCTTGAAAACCTGGGTCGGGTCACCGGTGAATTCCTGATCATCGCCATTGGTCAGGCCATGGTGATCATCGCTGGCGGGATCGACCTGTCGGTCGGCTCGATCTTTGCGCTGTGCAACCTTTTCGCGATTTTCCTGATCTTTACCCTCAAGATGCATGTCTTGCTGGCCTTGCCGCTGGTGGCGCTGCTTGGGGGATTGATCGGTGCGGTGAACGGAACCCTGATCGGGTATTTCCGCCTCCGCGCCTTTCTGACAACGCTGGTCACCCTGATCATGGGCCGGTCGCTGGCCGATATCCTGTCGGTCAAATATGGCAACATGCTGGTCAGTGACTGGGATATCAACGGCGAAGACATCTTTGACTGGCTGGCCGATGGCACGTTCCTTGGCATGGCCTCCAGCTTTGTCGTTGCCGTCCTGACCGCCATCGCCTTTCACATCCTGCTGTCGCGCACCCGGTTCGGCTGGCACGTTCTGGCTGTGGGCGGGTCGCGTCGTTCGGCCTTTAACGCGGGCATCCATGTGCGCCGCACCGTTTTCCTGACCTATGTCATCTCGGGCGCCATGACGGGCTTTGCGGCCTATTTCTACGCCGCCCGCCTGTCTGCCACCGGCACCACGACCGGCATCGGCATGGAGATGATCATCATCACCTCGGTCATTCTGGGGGGCATTTCGCTGGGCGGGGGGCGCGGCTCGATCCTCAAGGCCGTTTTGGGCACCATGGTCGTGGTCACCATCACCTTCTCGCTCTTGCGGCTGGGCCTTGCCTCGGGCGGGTCGTCGCTGGTGCTGGGTCTGATCCTGATGCTGGCCGTGATCATCGACATCCGCTGGAACAAGAACCGCCACAAACTGTTGAACCGCGCCTATGTGTCGCCGACCTATCTGGCACATCCGCCGATGCCGTCGATCGAAGAGGGCTCCGCCTCGCCCTACGCCCGCCGCAACCGGCTGGATGATGTCAAGGTGATCGGCAAGAACGTTCTGGACGGGCCCGAAGACATCATCATCGATGACGAAGGCAACCTGTTTGCTGGCACCCGCAAGGGCAACATCTACAAATTCTTCGGCCCCGATTTCGAACGCTATGAATTGTTTGCCCATACCGGTGGGCGTCCCTTTGGGATCACGGTCGACAAGGACGGATCGATCCTGTGCTGCGTGGCGGGTTCGGGTCTTTACCGCATCACCAAAGACCGCGAGGTGATCGCCCTTTCCACCCAGACCAATCGCAGCCTGTTTTCGATCAACGATGATAGCCGCGTGCGCATGGCCGACGACCTCGACATCGCGCCGGATGGCAAGATCTATTACTCCGATCCGATCAGCCGCTATGACGCCTCGGAATGGCAGTATGACGCGCTAGAAGGC
>JALQUQ010000560.1 GCA_023263735.1 Paracoccaceae bacterium
GACGTGGTGCGCGTTGTCGTCAGGTTGCCGCTCAGATACTGCCGCGTGACGCTGACGCGCCCAGCGCCGCCGTTGCCGCCGCGTGACGCCCAAACGCACGTTCCACCCGACCCGCCAGCGCCACAATAAAGCGTCATGGTGGAGTTGTAGACAGCGTAAACCGTTCCCGTGGCGCGGTTTCCTGCCCCGCCGCCCTCGCCAGCCCAACCGCCAGTGTCGTAGGTGCTGCTGAGATCGCCGCCCGCGCCGCCACCCCCAGCGCCGATGCCGCCATTGCCGCCAGCGTAAGAGGGCGCACCCGCGCCCGCTCCGCCCTCGACGCTGTGCTCCTGCACAACGCCGCCAGTGCCGCCTGTGCCGTAGGCGCTGCTCGCGCCCGCTGTGCCGTAACGATAGGGCGAGCCGCCGCTAATGGAGCGGGAGTTGCCAGCGGCACCTCCACCTTGCGTCACAGTGCTGAAACCGCTGCCGGAGATGTAGCTTGAGCCGCCCGCCGTGGCGAAGACATCACCGCCGTGGGCTGATCCCTCGTCCTCTTGGTTGCCGAAGCCGCCGCCACCGCCGCCACCCAGAACGTCATAGGACACGGGCACTAGGTTGGTGCGGCTGGAGAAAGAGCCTAATGTTATCGTGGTTCCGGCGGACCCAGTGGCAACGGCACTGTTAGTCGCCACATTCGGGACCAAAGACCCACCACGATAGTACTGGCTAAGACTTACGGTTCCAGAAGCGCCTGCCCCACCACCAAAGGTCGATCTTAGGTCACTCATTGAAACAGCCATTAGACAGCCTCGTAAGCAGTGACGTTAGCTTCCGCAGTGATGTTGCCGCTGCTGTCAATCTTGAAGACGTCATTGCCGCTATACTGGAAGTAGAGCGTCCCGCCGCTGTCCCAGATCTTCCATGCGCCAAGCACGACGCTGTCGCCAGCATTCACAGAGCCAGTGAAGGTGGGGCTGGCGATCGGCGACTTCGCGTCAAGTTGCGTCTGGATGTTGCTGGTGACGCCCTGAACATAGCCAAGCTCGGCGCTGTCCAGCGAGCCTAGAAACGTGCCGAGGTTTGTCCAGTTGGTGTTGAGGGTCGTTCCCCATGTGTCCTCGCTGCCCC
>JALQUQ010000561.1 GCA_023263735.1 Paracoccaceae bacterium
GCCCCGGCCGCCGCTGCCATGGGGGCGCCGCCATGCTGCGGCGCCCGTGACGCGCCAGAATGGAGCCCATGGCATACCACAAACCCCTGGCCGGACGGCCGGACTGGACACTCCTGCTGGCCATGACCCGCCCCGGCTTCCTGGCCATCACGGCGGTGGCCTGCCTGCTCGGCATGGCGTTGGCAGCCGCCTGCGGCTGCGGCTTCGACCCGCTGCTGGCGGCGGCGACGCTGGTGCTGGCGCTGGCCGCGCACGCGGGCGCCAACGTGCTCAACGACTACCACGATGCGCTCAACGGGGCGGATGCGGCCAACCGCGACGGGCTGTTCCCCTTCACCGGCGGCTCGCGCCTGATCCAGCAGCGGCGCGTCACGGCGGAGCAGACGCGCGCGCTGGCCTGGCTGCTGCTGGGGCTGGTCGCGCTGGCCGGCATCCTGCTGGCAGTCCATGCCGGCGGCGGGCTGTTGCTGATCGGACTGGCCGGACTGCTGCTGGCCTGGGCCTATTCGGCGCCGCCCCTCAAGCTGATGTCGCGCGGCCTGGGCGAGCTGGCCGTGGCCTGCGCCTGGTGGCTGATCGTGATCGGCGCCGACTATGTGCAGCGGCGCCAGTTCCTGCTGGTTCCGGCGCTGACGGCCGTCAGCTACGCGCTGCTGATGGCCAACATCCTGCTCGTCAACGGCCTGCCCGACGCGGCGTCGGACGCAGCGGTCGGCAAGCGCACGCTGGCGGTGAGGCTGGGGCCGCGCGGCAGCGCCCTGCTCTACCTGCTGATCGCGCTGCTGGCGCACGGCTGGCTGGCCGTCGGGGCCTGGCAGCTGCTGCAGCCGATGCCGGCGCTGTGGGGCCTGCTCTCGCTGCCGCTGTCACTGGCGGCGGCCTGGCTGCTCTGGCGGCAAGCCGAGCAGCCGGGTCGACTGCGCCCGGCTATCCTGCTGACGATCGCGGCTGGCGTGGTGCATGGAATCGCGATGGCTGCGGGACTGACGGTCATGGGCTAGAGCACGAAAGCCGCCGCAATGCTCAAGTCGGCAGCATTTCGAGACGGCGATCGTGAGTCCTCATGCTACTTGTCCCAAGTAGATCGCGATAATAAGGAAAAATGCC
>JALQUQ010000562.1 GCA_023263735.1 Paracoccaceae bacterium
AGGCTGATCGCCCGCTCGAAGCGACCGGCGATCGCGAGATCATGTGTCGCGACGATCAGCGCTGCGCCCTGCTCGCGGCAGGCCTGCTGCAGCAGCGAGCAGGCGGCGACCGCATGCGCGGGGTCGAGGCTGGCGGTCGGCTCGTCGGCCAGCACCAGGCTGGGCCGGCGCGACAGCGCACGCGCGATCGCGACGCGCTGCTGCTCGCCGCGCGAGAGCAGGCCGCAGCGCTGCGACGCCGCCACGCCGAGGCGATCGAGCAGGGCGCCGGCCTTGCGGCGCGCCTCGGCCGGGATGCGGAAATGGTCGAAGGTCCAGGGCAGCAGCACGTTGTCGAGCGCGCTGAGCTGCCCGAAAAGCTGGAACTGCTGGAACACCAGGCCGACCTGCTCGCGCCGCCAGGCCTCGCGGCGTGCGAGCGACCAGCGCGAGACCTCATCGCCACCCAGCCATACCGAGCCCTCGTCCGGACTGGCCAGGCCCGCGATCAGGCTCAGCAGCGTGCTCTTGCCCGAGCCCGAGGGACCGAGCAGGACGAGCTGCGCGCCGCGTTCGAGCTCGAGATCGAAGCCGCGCAACAGCCAGCGCCGGGCGCCGGACTCGGCGCCCTGGCCCGGAACCGAACAGCCCAGGCCGCTGAGCTGCAGACCGTCACCGCGCGGCGTCATGACCTGGCGATCTCGGCGTCGCGCAGGCGCAGCTGGCTGACGAAGCCGGTGTCCGGGTCGGTCGCGCTGCCGGCCTCCAGCCGCCCCGAGACCTGCAGCAGCTGGCCTCCGGGAACCAGGCTGGGCTGGCGGCAGTAGACGACCATGATGTCGGCCGGCCAGTCGGCGTCGCTGGAGCAGAACGGGCAGATCGCCATCGGCTGGCGCGTCAGCACCAGGAAGCGTGCGTCGGCGCGCAGCGGCGGCGCGGCATAGCCGCGCATCCTCACCGTCCGGCCGCGCAGCTCGTTGACCCGGGCCGAGAAGCTCAGCCCGCGCGGCCCCACCGCGCCATAGAGCTCGTCGAAGCGCAGCACCGGGGCCTCGCGCTCCTGCGCGCCGGCCAGCCAGGGCTGCAGCAGCGCGGCGGCGAGGCC
>JALQUQ010000563.1 GCA_023263735.1 Paracoccaceae bacterium
CTGCTGCTCAAGCTCGTTGCCGGCAGCGGTCAGCGTCAGCAGCCGGACGCGGCGGTCCTGCGCCGACGGCACGACCGCGACCAGCCCGCGCTTGACCAGCTCGCGCAGCGGCCCGTGCGCCGCCTGCTTCGAGACGCGCAGCTTCTCGAGCAGCGCCTTGACCGTGATGCCGGGGTGGCGTCCGAGGAAATACAGCACGCGGTGGTGCGCGCGCCCGAGCCCGAGGCTGGCCAGGATCGCGTCGGGTTTCGAGGTGCAGGCCCGGTAGGCCTGGTACAGGCGCTCGATCGGGGGTGTCTCCTGGTCTCTCTTATTTAGGTCAATCATGTTGACATGGTAGCGCGACCTGTCTAACATCGCAAAGAGTCAATAACATTGCCTTATCTGATCGAGACCCTGTCATGCCTGAAGCCTCCCGCATCCTTCACCCCGGCCTGCGCCAGAAAATCATGTCGGCCGATGCCGCCGCCGAGCTGATCCGGCACGGCGACCATGTCGGCATGAGCGGCTTCACGGGCGCGGGCTATCCCAAGGCCGTCCCCGCCGCGCTGGCCCGGCATATCGAGCGCGCCAACCAGGACGGCGGCCATTTCCGCATCGGGGTCTGGACCGGCGCCTCGACCGCGCCCGAGCTCGACGGCGCGCTCGCGCGCGTCGGCGGCATCGAGATGCGGCTGCCCTACCAGTCCGACCCGGTCTGCCGCGCCCGCATCAACGCCGGCGAGATGGACTACATCGACATCCACCTCTCGCATGTGGCGCAATATGTCTGGTTCGGCTTCCTGGGTCGGCTCAACGTCGCGGTGGTCGAGGTCGCGGGCATCCTGGAGGACGGCCGCCTGATCCCGAGCAGTTCGGTCGGCAACAACAAGACCTGGCTCGACCAGGCCGACAAGGTCATCCTCGAGGTCAACCACGGCCAGCCGGCCGGGCTCGAGGGCATGCACGACATCTACTACGGCACCGACCGCCCGCCGCACCGCAAGCCGATCCCGATGACGCAGCCTGGCGACCGCATCGGCGACCCCTACCTGCGCGTGGACCTCGACAAGGTCGTCGCGGTGGTCGAGACC
>JALQUQ010000564.1 GCA_023263735.1 Paracoccaceae bacterium
CAGCCCGACCTGTGCTTGGTCGCCAGCCCGATTCATATGAGCAAGACCCCGGTGCGCAAGGATCTGTGCCCTCCCCAGTTGGGCCAGCACACGACACAGGTGTTGGGCGATTTGCTTGGACAATCTCCCGAGGCCATGCAAGCCCTTCGGGACAAAGGGATTATCTGAAGCGTAAACTCGGTCACATGATGCTGATTTCTCGTCTCTTGAACCGTCGCGGCTGGGGTTTGTTGGCGCTGGGTGTGCTGACTGCTGGTTTGACCGCATGCTCTTCGGACAAAGCGCCCGTATCGAACTTTGTGCTCCTGGATGGAAGTCGCTTGAGCACCGAACAACTGCAAGGCAAAGTGGCCTTGATCAATTTCTGGGCCACCAGCTGCACCACCTGTGTCGCCGAAATGCCCGAACTGATCGACACTTACAAGCAATTCAAAGACCAGGGCTTTGAGACCATTGCAGTGGCCATGAGTTACGACCCACCAAGCTATGTGGTCAACTTCGCGCAAACGCGCCAGTTGCCGTTCAAGGTGGCGATCGACAACACCGGGGCTGTAGCCAAGGCTTGGGGCGGTATTGAGCTCACCCCCACCACATTCTTGATCGATAAACACGGCGTCATCGTCAAGCGCTATGTGGGTCCGCCCGACTTCAAGGAGCTGCACCAGTTGCTGGCGCAGCTCCTCAAGGCCTGACCAGCCGGCTGATCACTTGTCCCTGAACTGGTCGTGACAGGCCTTGCAAGTGCCGGCTGTGGCGCTGAAGGCTTTTTTCACGGCATCGAGGTTGCCGGTCTTGGCGGCCACACGCAGGTTCTCGGATTCTTTGACCAGCTTCTCTGCGGCTTCCTTGAACTTGGCAGGTTGCTCCCAAATGGCCGCTTTGGCCTTGGTCTCGGGCACCATGTCTGTCCCATCGCCAAAAGCGGCCCATGGCAACTTGGCCAGCATGGCCACGGCTTCGGCGTTTTCCTGAGCAGCGGCCGCATTGAAAGGCACTTTGCCTTGGGCCATGGCACCTATGCGGCCAAAGTGTTGCGACATCACAAAGAAGCTGCCCTTGC
>JALQUQ010000565.1 GCA_023263735.1 Paracoccaceae bacterium
AAACTGGTGATTTTTCCTGCCCTCCCCCGATGAATCCCGCTTTCCGACTTGGCGCCCGCGAGGGTCTGCGCATCTTCCTGCCGTTCTCGGTCAGCACCCTGCCCTGGGCCATCGTGACCGGGCTGGCGATGCGCTCGACCGGACTGACCGAGCTCGAATCGATGGGCATGAGCGTGATGGTGTTCGCCGCCACCGCCCAGCTCGGCGCGCTGCCACTGATCGCCTCGGGCGCGCCGCTGTGGCTGATCTTCCTGACCGGACTGATGCTCAACCTGCGCTTCGTGATCTTCAGCGCCAGCATCGCGCCCGTCTTCCACGGCCGGCCCTGGGCGCAGCGCCTGGCCAGCGGCTACCTGCTGACCGACACCGGCTTCACGCTGCTGTCGCCGCGCCTGCTGGGCGCGCAGGACCCGCATTGGCGCTGGGGCTACTACCTGGCGCCCGCGATCTACGGCTGGCTGCTGTGGCAGACCGGCGTGCTGTGCGGGGTGTTCGGGGCCGACTGGCTGCCGCGCGACTGGTCGCTCGAGTTCATGGCGACGATCGCGCTGCTCGTGATGCTGGTGCCGATGGCGCGCGCGCGGCCCATGCTGCTGGCCGCGCTCGCGGGCGGCGCCTCGGCCGTGCTGCTGCGCGGCCTGCCGCTGCGGCTGGGACTGTTCGCCGGCATCGCGATCGGCATCGCCACCGGCTTTGCGGCCGAACACTGGCAGGAACGGAAGGAAGGGAAATGATCGAGGGCTTCTGGCTCTGGCTGTCGTTCGGGCTGCTGGCCGCGACCACGCTGATCACGCGCGGCAGCTTCATCATGGCCGGCGAGAAGGGCCGGCTGCCCGCCGTGCTGCAGCGCGCGCTGCGCTACGCCCCGGCCGCAGCGCTGGCGGCACTGGTCGCGCCCGACCTGCTGCTGGTGCAGGGCGATATCCAGCCCCTCAACCCGAGGCTGGTCGCGGGCATCGCCGTCGCCTTGGGGGCGCTGCGCACGCGCAAGCCCTGGCTGCCCTTCGTGCTCGTCATGGCGGTGCTGATCGGCCTGCGCAAGGGCCTGGGCTGGTG
>JALQUQ010000566.1 GCA_023263735.1 Paracoccaceae bacterium
CCGGCATCTTGTGACGGTCTTCGGGCAGCAGGTCGAAGCTATAGGCCAGGTCGTCGCGGAAGAACACCTTGCCGACCTTCCACTGCACGCCGCGGGCGGCGAACTCCTCGCCCAGGCCGAGCCGGTCCCAGACCTCGAGCGTGCGCTTGGCGTAGCAGACCGCGCGTGAGCCGACGCTGACGGTGTTGTTGTCGTCGAGGATCACGCTGCGCACGCCGCGCTGCGCGAGGTCGAGCGCCTGCGTCAGGCCGATCGGGCCGGCGCCGATGATGACGACCGGATGGCGCTTGAGGCTGCCGCTGCGCTGCTCCTCGCTTTGCACATAGGCGTATTCGGGGTAGGTGTAGGTCTTGAACATGGCCAGTTCCACTTTTGGGCGGCGTCAGCAGCGTCTGGGGCAGTGGAGGGCGCTCAGCCTTCGAGCGCCAGCCACATCTGGCGGTCGCGCTCGGCGGTCCAGATGCGCGGATCGGTGTACTGGGTGGCCTCGTCGTAGGCTCGCGTCACGTCGAACGGCATGCAGTGATTGAAGATGACCCAGTGGCCGTACTTGGGGCTCAGCCTGGCGAAGGTCTCCTCGTAGACGGCGCGCAGGTCCTTGCCGGCTGCCACGCCCGCCTGCACGCTCTGGTACAGGTCCTGGATGAAGTCGCGCGTGCCGGCCAGGCCGGCCTGGACCTGCTCGGGGCTCGTCAGCGCGGCGCCGCGGCCGGGCACCAGCTTCTCGGGCTGGAGCGCGGCGACCTTGTCGAGCGTCTGCGGCCAGTCCTTGAAGTAGGCGTCGCCCGCGTAGGGGGTGGCGTCGAACTCGACCAGGTCGCCCGAGAACAGGATCTTCTCGGACGGGATCCAGGCCACGGTGTCACCCTTGGTGTGGCCGCGGCCGAGCTGGATCAGCTGGACCTCGAGCTTGCCGAGCCAGATGCTCATCCTTCCCTCGAAGGTCATGGTCGGCCAGGTCAGGCCCTCGGGGATGCTCTCGACGTTTTGGAACAGGCGCGGGACGCGGCCGATCTCGCTGTCCTTGTCGAACTGCCCGC
>JALQUQ010000567.1 GCA_023263735.1 Paracoccaceae bacterium
CAGCGATGGAAAGCCGGGGCACCTTAATCAGTCTCTAGGTCTCGTTGAGGCGCTAACAGCTCTGAACCCGCATATTGCGAGTCAGGTTTTATCCGTATCTGATGCTTGGCGCTCTCTCTTTTCAACACACTCTAAGCCCAGATTAATCATTAGTGCAGGTAGTGGTACCCAGTTGATTAATGCGCTGCTAGCGTTGCGTTATCGTTTACCAAATGTTTTGCTAATGAAACCAAACTACCCCCAATCACTCTTTAGTTTGTTGCTGATACCCGAGCATGATCAGGTTCCGCCGAGTAAGCGTGTAGTTCTAACCAAGGGCGCATTAAATCGAATGAAGCCTGCGGTTAAAGAGGTTGGTAGTTCACTAGTGTTGGTTGGCGGCCCGAGTAAACACGTTAAGTGGCAAGATAAACTGATCTTAGATGCTGTTGATACACTGATCAGCGGGACTGGATCAAATTGCATTAAAGTAGCGACCTCTCGTCGCACGCCTAAAACACTTTTATCTGAACTGGCCGCTAACGAGAAGGTTGAGCTAATACAGCCAGAATCAGTAGCCCAAGACTGGCTGCCAAACACTCTTGCAACCACCGAACGCGTTTGGGCCACCTCAGATAGTGTCTCAATGGTCTACGAAGCGTTAACTGCAGGATGCGCTGTCTCGCTGATCAGTTTAGAATCTAACCCCAATTCACGTACTCAACGTGGAATGCAGATATTGTTAGCAGATGGAATAGTGGATAACTCGTTAGAACGAAGCCACAACCTAACTAATACCCCGTTAGCTGAAGCTAACCGCTGCGCAGAGATTATTTTGGAGAGAGGATGGCTGTAAGTCTTCCAAGCTTCGCAGATGCGAAGATAGCAATTATTGGTTTGGGTTATGTAGGTCTGCCACTCGCGGTTGAGTTTGGTAAGCAGCGGAATGTTGTCGGCTTCGATATCAATGCTGCCCGCATCCAGGAGTTGAGTGCAGGTCGCGATTCGACGCTTGAAGTGAGCCCTGAAGAGTTAGCCGAAGCTACCTCACTTAGCTTT
>JALQUQ010000568.1 GCA_023263735.1 Paracoccaceae bacterium
GCCTATGCGCCTTCTACAAAGTGCTGGGCTCCTACCCGGTCTCCGAGTAACAGCCCCATGAAATTTCAGCGTCTGGCTTTGATTGGCTGCGGCCTGATGGGCGGCTCGTTTGCGCTGGCCTTGCGGCAATCCCAGGCAGTGGAGCACATCGTGGGTTTCAGCGCTTCCGACAAAACCCGCCAGCGTGCGCTCGAGCTGGGCGTGATCGACCAAATCGCCACCAGCGTCGCCGAAGCCGTGCAAGGCGCCGATCTGGTGCTGCTGGCGGTGCCCGTAGGCGCGATGCATGCCAGCTTTGAAGCCATGCGTGACGCGCTGACGCCCAACGCCTTGCTCATGGATGTGGGCTCGACCAAATGCGATGTGATTGCGGCCGCCCAGGCCACGCTGGGGGAGCGCTTGAGCTGCTTTGTGCCTGCACACCCGATTGCGGGCAAAGAAGTGGCAGGCATCGAGCATGCCGATGCGCAGCTCTACCAAGGTCGCCGCACCATCCTCACGCCCATGCCGCAGACCGGCATTCACCGTTCACAAGCAGCCCACGCGGTGTGGACGGCCGTGGGCAGCCAGGTCAGCACCATGACGCCCGAGGCACACGATGCCACGTACGCCGCCGTCAGCCACCTGCCACACCTGCTGGCGTTTGCAGCCGTCAATGCGCTCACGACCCAGGCGCAAGGCGCAGCATTTCTGGAAATGGCCGGACCAGGCTTCAGGGATTTTTCGCGCATTGCCGCAAGTGACCCCGCCGTGTGGCGCGACATCCTGAGCGCCAACCACGCCCAAGTGCTGGCGCAGGTCGCACACTTTCGTGAGGCCCTGGCGCTGTTTGAGCGAGCCATGCAACAAGGTGATGCTGCAGCACTGCAAGCCCTCATCGCTAACGCCAGCAGCACGCGTGCGGCCTGGACACTGCAAGCGGGCAATGCGTGTTCGCCTGCCTCAGAAAATTAATCATGTACGCCATTCCTTTCCTCGATCTGCCCCCGCTCACTGGCGCATCCGGCGCGGTGACTTTGCCTGGCTCCAAG
>JALQUQ010000569.1 GCA_023263735.1 Paracoccaceae bacterium
GCACGGTCGGCGACCAGCAGGCCCTGGGTGTCGAACAGCCAGCAGCGCTCGCGCGCCTGTTGCGGGCTCAGGCCCTGCGCGACCATCGCGGCCTTGACCATGGTGGCGATGCCCAAGGCCGCCTCGCCGGCGCCGGCGAACAGCAGCCGCTGCTGGGTCAGCTTGCCGCCCGTGATGCGCAGCGCCGAATTGACCGCCGCCAGCCCCATCGCGCCGGTGCCCTGGATGTCGTCGTTGAAGCAGCAGAGCCGCTCGCGGTAGCGCGCGAGCAGCGCGAAGGCGTTCTGGTTCGAGAAGTCCTCGAACTGCAGCAGCGCGTCCGGAAAGACCTGCTGCACCGCGGTGACGAACTCCTCCAGCAGCGCGTCGTAGGCTGTGCCCTGCAGCCGGTGCCGGCGCAGGCCCAGGTAGAAGGGGTCGTGGCGCAGCGCCTCGTTGCCGGTGCCGACGTCGAGCATCACGGGCAGGCAGGCCGTCGGAGCGATGCCGCCGCAGGCGCTGTAGAGGTCGAGCTTGCCGATCGGTATCCCCATCCCGTTGGCGCCGAGGTCGCCGAGTCCCAGGATGCGCGAGCCGTCGGTGACGACGATGGCGCGCACGGGTCCGGCCGGCCAGCGGCGCAGCAGCTCGCGGATGTGGCCCCGGTCGTTCGCCGTGACATAGAGTCCGCGCGGTGCCTGGAAGATGCGGCCGAACTGCTGGCAGGCCTGGCCCACCGTCGGCGTGTAGACCAGCGGCAGCAGCTCGACCAGGTGATCGAGCAGGGTGCGCTGGAACAGCACCTCGCTGCGCTCGCGCAGGGCCATCAGCCAGCAGTAGCGGTCCAGGTCGCTGCCTTGGCGTCGCAGGTTGTCGATCACGCGCGCGACCTGCCGCTCCGGCTTCTCGACCGCTGGTGGCAGCAGCCCGCGCAAGCCCAGCGCCTCGCGCTCGGCCTCGGAAAACGCCGTGCCGCGGTTGGCCATCGCGTCACGCAGCACCGCCACGCCTTTCAGAGAGCCGCTCATGTCTGTCCTCCCGGG
>JALQUQ010000056.1 GCA_023263735.1 Paracoccaceae bacterium
TTTGCCAAGGCCGATCAGGACTGGCTGGATGATTTGATGCGCGGACTTTCCGACGGCGCGCCAGCGCTTGCCGAAGGGGATGGCCAGAAGTTCATGAATGCGGTGGCTATGCGCACGGCGCCGCCCCGATCCTCGACAGGAACGGAGCGAGCGGAGAAGAAAGGGCAAGCCGAAGCGGAGCCCAAGGGCGACAGCGGCAAAGACAGCAAGGACGCCGCCGCCCCCGATCCGCGGACGACGCTGCAAAAATTGGCAGACAGGTTTCGCTGACCCTTTGCCCGAGAGCCATTCCAAGGGCCATCGAGGCCCATGGACTGGCACTGCCGTGGAAGATGCGCAGCCTCTGGACCTTTGGGATGCGGGCACATAGCTTTCCGAGCAAAGGAGATGTTCTATGAATGCATTGCTGACCGAATGGTCCACGCCTTTTTCGCTGCCGCCTTTTGCCCTGATCAAGGATGAGGATTTCGGGCCTGCCTTTGATGCGGCCTTGGCCGAAGCGCGGGCGAATATCCTGTCGATTGCAGCCGATCCCACGGCCCCGACCTTTGCCAATACGATTGCGGCACTTGAACTTGCCGAGCAGGCATTGGATCGGGTCTCGGGCGTTTTTTACAATCTGGCGGGCGCGGATTCGAACGATACCCGTGAAGCCTTGATGCGCGACCTGGCGCCCAAGATGAGCGCTTTTGCCAGCGAAGTGACCAACAATCAGGCCTTGTTTGCCCGGATCGAGACGCTGTGGCAAACCCGCGAGACGTTGGATTTGACGGCCGAGGAGCAGCGGGTGTTGGCCCTGTATCGGCGGATGTTTGTACGCTCGGGCGCGCTATTGGCGGGCGAAGAGGCGGCGCGTCTGACCGAAGTCAAGGCGCGTTTGGCGGTGTTGGGCACGCAGTTCGGTCAGAACCTTCTGGCCGATGAGCGCGAGTGGTTCATGCCGCTGTCGGATGACGATCTGGCGGGACTTCCCGCCTTTGTGGTGGCCTCGGCGCGGGCGGCTGGGATTGAAAAGGGTCAATCCGGCCCCGTGGTCACGCTGAACAGATCCCTGATCGTGCCATTCCTGCAGTTTTCGGCGCGTCGTGAGTTGCGCAAACGGGCCTATGACGCCTGGACTCAGCGGGGGGCGAATGGCAACGCGCATGACAATCGCGCCATCGCGACCGAAATTCTGGCGCTAAGGGCCGAACGGGCCAAGCTATTGGGGTATGACAGTTTTGCGGCGTTCAAATTGGAGCCGGAAATGGCCAAGACGCCCGAGGCCGTGCGTGGCCTGCTGATGGCGGTCTGGACGCCGGCGCGGGCCAAGGCGCTTGAAGACGCCGCGGTTCTGGAAAAGATGCTGGTGGCTGATGGCCAGTCGGCACCGCTTGAGCCGTGGGATTGGCGCTATTATTCCGAAAAGCGCCGTTTGGTTGAGCATGATTTGGATGAGGCGGCCCTGAAGCCATATCTGTCGCTCGACAGCATGCTGGGAGCCATGTTCGATTGTTCGACCCGGCTGTTTGGTTTGGAATTCCGCGAGATTGACGGGCCGTTCTACCATCCCGACGTGCGCGGATGGGAGGTGACTCGGGACGGACAACATGTGGCCGTGTTCTTGGGGGATTACTTCGCGCGATCATCGAAACGGTCGGGGGCGTGGTGTTCGGCGATGCGGTCGCAGCGCAAATTGGGGGGCGATGTGCGCCCTATCGTGGTCAATGTCTGCAACTTTGCCAAGGGTGAGCCGTCGCTGTTGTCTTATGACGATGCGCGGACCCTGTTTCACGAATTTGGTCATGCCTTGCATCAGATGCTGTCCAATGTGACGCATGGCTTTATCAGCGGCACCTCGGTTGCCCGCGATTTCGTGGAATTGCCAAGCCAATTGTATGAGCACTGGCTGGAAGTGCCCGAAGTGCTGGAGGCGCATGCCCGTCATTGGGAAACCGGCGCGCCGATGCCCAAAGAGATGCTGCAGCGCCTTTTGGCGGCGGGGACCTATGATCAGGGCTTTGCGACCGTTGAATTTGTGGCAAGCGCCATGGTGGATCTGGAGTTTCACGTTGGAACGCCGCCTGCGGATCCCATGCAAAAGCAGGCCGAAGTTCTGGAAGACATGGGAATGCCACGTGCCATCCGGATGCGTCACGCGACCCCGCATTTTGCCCATGTCTTTTCGGGCGATGGATATTCCTCGGGCTATTATTCCTACATGTGGTCCGAAGTCATGGACGCCGATGCCTTTGCGGCGTTTGAGGAAACGGGCAACCCCTTTGATCCGGAAACGGCGGGCCGACTGGAACGGTTCATCTTGTCAGCGGGTGGGTCCGAGGAAGCGGAAGACCTGTATGTCAAATTCCGCGGCAAAATGCCGGGCGTTGAGGCCTTGCTCAAGGGCAGGGGTCTTCTGGACGCGGCCTGATCAACGGCGCCGGGGTGAACAGCCCCGGCCCTCATGAATCTGGGTCGCGGGCGATACTTGTCGCGGCGCGGCCCTTGGCCTGAAAAAATGGGCGATGCCGGTCCCTTGGGGGGAGCCGTTGTCATAAGCGTGGGGGAAGAGGACTTGGCGGCCTTTCCCCAGGGCTTTCCGTCTTGATCATCGCGCGATCCCAAGGCCAGATTTGCAAGACTTTGGCACCGCAAAGGAGGCGGGATTGGGCCATGGGCCCAATCGGCGGCGGCACAGATTGCCGATTTGCGACATGATCGTTTCGTTATTGGTCATGCAGTGCCGGGTTCACTGTCTAGTTTGAACGAACCAAGACAAGGAGCGCCCGATGCCGCTGACCATGAACCGTGAGGTTTTCATCACCTGTGCCGTGACCGGATCGGGTGGAACGCAGGACCGCAGCCCCCATGTTCCGCGCAGCCCCGAACAGATTGCCAACAGCGCGATCGACGCCGCAAAGGCAGGCGCGGCCGTGGTTCATTGCCATGTGCGTGATCCTGAAACGGGGAAGCCGGCGCGCGATCCTGCCTTGTACCGCGAAGTGACAGAGCGCATTCGCGATTCCGAAATCGACGTGGTGTTGAACCTGACGGCCGGGATGGGGGGCGATATCTATTTCGAAGGGACCGAAGCGATGAACCGCCAAGGTCCGGGGTCTGATATGGCAGGGGCGACAGAGCGCGTGGCCCATGTCGTGGAGTGCCGACCCGAAATCTGCACGCTGGATTGCGGCACGATGAACTTTAACGAGGCCGACTACGTCATGGTCAACACGCCCGGCATGTTGCGCGACATGGCGCGGCGGATGACAGCGGCTGGCGTGCGTATCGAGATCGAGGCGTTCGACACCGGGCATCTGTGGCTGGCCAAGGAGTTGGTGCGCGAAGGGGTGATCCCCGAGCCTGTTTTGGTTCAACTTTGCATGGGCGTTCCATGGGGCGCGCCGGATGATCTGAGCACCTTTTTGGCGATGGTGAACAATGTGCCGGCGGGCTGGCATTATTCGGCCTTTTCGCTGGGCCGTCACCAGATGCCCTATGTGGCTGCGGCCATTCTGGCGGGTGGGAATGTGCGTGTTGGGTTGGAAGACAACCTCTGGCTCGACAAAGGGGTTTTGGGGACCAACGCCCAACTGGTGGAACGGGCCGCAACGATCATCGAAAACATGGGCGCGCGGGTGATCACCCCGGCCGAAGTGCGGGCCCGCCTGAAGTTGGAAAAGCGGGCGCCATTGCCGCGCTAGGTCGTCGGGCCACAATCAACGGGAATATCAAAAGGGTGGATCGCATGGCGCGCAAGGCAGCAATCATTGGCGGCGGGGTCATCGGTGGCGGTTGGGCCGCAAGGTTCCTGCTGAATGGCTGGGATGTGGCGGTGTTCGACCCAGATCCGGAAGCCCCCCGCAAGGTTGGGGAGGTGCTGGCAAATGCGCGCGCGGCGCTGCCTGCCCTGTCGGATGGGCCGATGCCGCCAGAGGGCATGCTGACCTTTGCCGACAGCATCACCGAGGCCGTGCAGGGGGCCTCCTATGTACAGGAATCCGTAGGGGAACGTCTGGACCTGAAACACCGGGTGCTGGCGCAGGTGCTGCAATCTTCGGGGGCGGGGGTGCCGATCGGGTCTTCGACCAGTGGTTTCAAGCCATCGGAATTGCAGCAGGGCGCGGCGGACCCCAGCGCGATTTTCGTCGCGCATCCGTTCAATCCGGTCTATCTGCTGCCCCTAGCCGAAGTGGTGCCAAGCCCGGCAAACGATGCCGCGCTGATCGAGCGGGCAAAGGACATCCTGCGCGAAATCGGAATGTTCCCGCTTCACATCCGCAAAGAGATTGACGCGCATATCGCGGACCGCCTGCTGGAGGCCGTGTGGCGCGAGGCGCTTTGGCTGGTCAAGGACGGCATCGCCACGACCCAAGAAATCGACGAAGCCATCCGCATGGGCTTTGGCCTGCGATGGGGTCAGATGGGGCTGTTCGAAACCTATCGGGTTGCGGGCGGAGAGGCGGGGATGAAGCATTTCATGGCCCAGTTCGGCCCCTGTCTTCAGTGGCCTTGGACCAAGCTGACAGATGTTCCCGAATTTACGGATGACCTTGTCGATCTGATTGCCGGGCAATCCGATGCCCAATCCGGCCATCACAGCATTCGAGAGTTGGAACGTATCCGGGATCGCAACCTCATCGGCTTTTTGCGGGTGTTGAAAGAGCGCAATTGGGGCGCTGGCAAGGTGCTTTTGGACCATGATGCGCGGCGGCGTTCTGCCGTTCAGGACCGGGCTGTGCAAACGCCCGCCCCCCTTGAGATGGTGCGGCTTCAGGTTCTTCCCGGTTGGATCGACTATAATGGCCATATGACCGAAAGCCGGTATCTCTTTGCTTGCTCGGAAACGACCGACGCGTTCTTGCGCCATATCGGCCCCGATATGGACTACGTCGCGACAGGGTTCAGCTATTACACTGCCGAAACGCATATCCTGCACAAGGGCGAGGCCAAGTTGGGCGATGCCTTGGTCGGTCAGTTGCAGGTGCTGAAGGCCGATGAAAAGCGGCTGCATGTGCATGTCAGCATCGAGCGGGAAGGTGTTGTTGTCGCCTCGGTCGAACAGATGCTGTTGCACGTTGACATGAAAGCGGGCCGCGCTTGTCCGGCATCGCAGACGGTTCTTGACCGACTCTTGCCGATTGCGGCTGCCCATGCGGATCTGCCTCATGCGGCCGGGATCGGGCGCTTTGTCGGGCAACGCACCGAAAAAGTCTGATTGCGACATAGTTCGTCGCAAGGCGGCAAGGCGCTGCAATTACGGTGACTAGCTTTGGGCAAAAGGTACGGCGGCGGGCATATCGTGGGCGAAGAGACGGATTTCATCATCGTGGGCGCAGGCAGCGCCGGGTGTGTATTGGCCAACCGGCTGAGTGAAGACCCGCGCAACCGTGTCACTCTGATCGAGGCGGGCGGTAGCGACGCGCGGTTCTTCGTCCACCTGCCCTTGGGATATGGCAAGTTGTTCTATGACCCTGCGGTCAACTGGATGTACCAGACCGAGCCTGATCCCGGTTTGGCCGGAGCGGCGGATCATTGGCCACGGGGAAAGGTTCTTGGCGGATCATCGTCGATCAATGCCATGGTTTGGATCAGGGGACAGGCCGAGGATTATCACGACTGGGGCAAAGCCGTGCGCGGATGGGGGTGGGACGATGTCTTGCCCGCCTATCGTGCGATCGAAGATAACGAAGCGGGCGAAGATGCGTTTCGCGGCAAGGGTGGCCCTTTGTTCATTTCGGCCAATCAGCGCGGGTTGCATCCGTTGGTGCCGACGTATCTGGAGGCATGTGCCCAAGCTGGGCTGCGCACCAATTCCGATTTCAACGGCGCTGATCAAGAGGGCGCGGGCGTTTATCAGATGACGATCCGTGGTGCGCGGCGAAACTCTGCCGCCCGTGCATTTCTGCGCCCGGCCAAACGACGCCAAAACCTGCGCGTTCTGACCCAAGCCATGGTGACGAAAGTCATGATCCAGAATGGGCGGGCCGTGGGGGTCGAATATCGTCAGGGTGGGCAGGCCAAGGTTTTGTTGGCGCGGCGCGAGGTTATTTTGTCCGGCGGTGCCATCAACTCGCCGCAGTTGCTGCAGCTCTCGGGGATCGGGCCTGCCGAAGTTTTGCAGCGGAATGGGATTTCGGTCTTGGTGGACAACCCCAATGTCGGCCGGAATCTGAGCGATCATCAAGGCATCAACTACACATGGGAAATGACCGTCCCGACCTATAACGATGTCTTGCGGCCGTGGTGGGGCAAGCTTTGGGCGGGCATGCAATGGGCATTGGCGGGGCAGGGCCCGTTGGCAAAGTCGATCAACCACGGCGGTGGTTTCTTTCGCACCGATCCGGCCATGACGCGCCCGAATATGCAGCTTTATATGCAGGCGTTTTCCACCTTGTTGCCAAAAGCCGGGGAACGACCGCTGCTGACGCCCGATCCTTGGTCGGGCATGTCTTTGGGCTTGTCGAATTGCCGTCCAACCAGCCGGGGCAGCATCGAAATCAGATCAAGCGACCCAATGCAGCACCCAAAGATTGTGGCGAATGCGTTTTCGACCGATCATGATGTGACCGAGATGCTGGCGGCGGTGAAATACCTGCGTCATCTGGCCGCTCAACCGGCCTTGGCAAAGCTGATCAAACGTGAACTTCGCCCGGGGCCAGAAATTCAATCGGATGAGGATTTGATTGCCGATTTCCGCGCCCGGTCAGGAACCGTTTATCATCCGTCATGCACCTGTCGGATGGGGGATGACCCTGATAGTTCGGTTCTGGATGGCAAATGCCGTGTTCGGGGTGTTGATGGTCTTCGGGTGATCGATGCCTCATCCTTCCCAAGTCTGATTTCCGGAAACACGAACGCGCCTGCCATTCTGATGGGATGGATGGGGGCCAACAAAATTCTGGGCAAATGATCGGGTCACACTAACCGATCGATAACCCACGCCTGCCATGCTCTTGCAGAGTGGCTTTGTCTTTTTGTCTTTTGCAGTTCAAAGGCAAGGGCAGGCTTGTTTGTGCCAGGATCGTGACAGGGGGCGACGGATTTGACCAAAGGTGCCCTTGATCGCAAGGAAACGGCTGCATTGGGCTGGGGCGTTCGTGCGGCTTTGGCAACGGGGGCGGGGGGTGACACCTGCACCTTGCCCAAACTTCGGTACCTGTTGCGCAACGTCGTCGCCTTTGACCAAGTGGCGGATGTGATGGCGCAAATGATCGACGATCCCAAGGCCTATCAGATTGTGGTGATCGACTGCGGGTCTTTTGGCGGGCTTGAGGTGTGTCGCCATGTCTGCCGGATGTTTCGGGAGGAGGAGATTGACGTGCCCCTCATTCTGATCACCGCGCAGATTGACGAACAGATCTTTCCGACCAATGGGCAGGAACCAATCGTCTTGCGGGCGCCGGTGTCGTCTGTGGCCCTGAGGGTTGCGCTGGATATGGCGCTGCAAACGCGGTTTGCATCCCTCTGACAGCGGGGCACCCCGGCCCAGAAATGCAAAAGGGCACATCCCAAGATGCGCCCTTCCTTATAGCCAAAGCTATAAGCGGATGGTCAGACCACCAGGTTGATCGCGCATTCGCGGCCGTCACGACCTGCTTCGATGTCGAACGTGATCGGCTGGCCGTCTTTCAGACCTTTCAGGCCTGCGCGCTGAACTGCGGTGATGTGAACGAACACGTCCTTCTTGCCGCCTTCCGGAGCGATGAAACCAAAGCCCTTAGTTTCGTTGAACCATTTCACAGTGCCCTTGGCCATTGTGAAGTCTCCTACAAAGAATGCCGCCCGCGGTATTGCGGCGACCCGGCGCAGTCAGCTGTGGTCGAATGCTGTGGCCGTGAAGCGGAGACAGTGGTCGAGTAAGTTAACGTCGCGTGTCAGATATGAGGCCACAGGCCAGAAAAGGCAAGCTGATTTGCCCGTTTGGACCATGGAAACCAGCCTAAATACCAGGGATTTGCCCGTATTTTGGCCCATGCAATCAGGCCGAGAATGGCAAAGACACCGAATCCCAACCAAAGGGCGATTCCCAAAAACACAGCGGTGCGAAGGGCTCCGGCGGTCATCAAGGCACTGAGCAACGCGCAAATCGTGCCCGAAATCACCAATGCCACTGCCATGATCCATCCTCCGCGAATGGAGAAAGCCTGCGGAGGGAAACCGGCAAGAATGTGGCGAAAATGGAAACAATAAGTGTCAGCAAATCCTAAGGTTTGCTGGGTGATACTTTTGCCGCGGAATCCTCGAGCAAAAGCCACAAGGCAACCAGCGTGATGCCCATCCCGATCAGGACCATCAGAGGGGGCACCGTCCGCGCGAGGGCGAGTTCCCACAGCAGCACCCAGCTTGGGGTCAGGTAGGTATAGGCCATGACCTTGGCAGCCGGCAGGCGCATGCTGGCATATTGCAGCAAAAGAAAGGTCACGCCCGACGCAAAGACAGCAACATAAACCAAAGTGATCCAGACGATGGCGGGCAGGCTGGTCCAGTCGGTTGCCGCGATCGCGGGCCAACTCCACCCGGTCAGGATCAGGCAGCCCGCGCTCATGATCGCAAAGGTAAATACGATCGCGGGTTCGCCGCGGTTGAGATAGCGGATCATGGGCGTGTACAAGGCATGGGCGGCGCAGCCCCAGAAATAGATGAATTCCCCCCGACCCACGTTAAAGGCCAAAAGGGCCTGCCAGTCGGCGCGGAAGATTACCCAAAGGGCGCCAATGCCCCCTAAGACCAGCGCAAAAGCCATCCGGCCCGTCATTCTTTGCCGCATCAAAAGCCAGCCAAAGCCCGCCGCCATCAAAGGCGTCAGCGTGAACACCGAGGCGGCGGAAACTGGTGCGGCCGTCTTTAACCCCTCGAACATCAGAACAAAGTACAGGGCCAACAGCAGCCCCAACACGGCAAAACGCCACGGTGCCTGATAGGCGCCCTTCCATTTGGCCCGGGTGGCCAGAGCCATTGAACCGGTGATTGCCGCAGCCAGCGCAAACCGCGCGGCATTCAGGGCGCCGGGATCGATAAAGCTTGCACTTCGGCTACCCAGACTGAATGACCCCGCAATCAGGGCCGAAAAACACAACATCGCCAGATGGCCGCGCAGGTTATCGTTCAAACGAGTCATTCAAAGGGGCCAATCTGCGACTGCTTTTTTCAGATGTGCCAGAAATGCCTGAACTTTGCGGGTTCTGTGCAGATCGACATGGGTCACCAGCCACAGTGGGCCATCCCATTCCGGACGCGGGGCCAAGACCTGAATGAGGTTCGGATCCGCCTCGGCCTTGTAGGCGGACAGGAAGCCCATTCCGATGCCCAGTCGAACCGCATCCTCCAGCGCTGCGACCTCGGTGGCGCGGTAGACCAGTTGTTCCGGAGCAACCTTTGACCAGAGCCAGCGGTGAAACGGGGCACGCAATTCGGGGGAGTCTGAGATGACGAAATCATGGCCAGCGAAATCGTCTTCGGACTTTGGGCAGCCCTTGCGCGCGACGTAATCCCTTGAGGCATACAGCCCCGACCTGATCCGCGATAGCGGTTGAACGACGTTATCGGGCTCTTCGGGGACGCTGCCGGCCCGGATCGCGACATGCGCCTCGCCGTAATCCAGACGGAAAAGCCGCATGTCGGTCAGAAATCGTATGCGTACATCCGGATATTGGCGCTGAAAGGACGACAAGACCGGAGAGAGAACGTCGGAAATTCCGCCAATGGACGTGACAATCAGTTCCCCTGCCACACTTTCCCCATGGCCTTTGATCCGGCTGACCAGTTGGGCAAACTGTTCCTCGGTGGTTTGGGCGACAGAGAGCAGGTCGCGCCCCGCCTCGGTGGCGGAATATCCCCGGGCATGCCTTTGAAAAAGCTTTGTTCCCAAAGACTTTTCCAACGAGTCGATATGGCGGATGACGGTGGCATGATGCACCCCCAAAACCTCGGCCGCGCCCGAGACGGTGCCAAGCCGTGCCACGTGATATGCAGTGCGGATTTCATCCCAATTTGCCAGCGCCATGGTCTTGGTTGCCTTTGGAGGGGAAGAGATTTCACCGGAAAGTGTTGTGCAGTTTTGAACAGATAAACAGCAATCATTTTGGAATGAAAAGAAAATTTTTCGAACCTAAATGACTTTCACCGAGACGGGCGAACGTAAGCCAAGAGCAAACGGCCTCTTCTTTCCCCCGCGGCACAACCGCCACCATGTGGCACTTAAAAGGACCAAAACCATGCGTATTCTTTCGATCTCTGCCCTGACCCTTGCTGCAGCCCTTTCTGTCGGCGCAGCCTCTGCACAATCGATCAATCCCGGGGTCGCCCAAATCGCTGCATTGATTGGCGTTTCGGCCAATGATTATTCGTTGTCGCAACTGATCGAAATCCAGGACGCCATTGACGCGGGCGATCAGGAAAAGGCCGATTTCCTGCTGGCAAACAAGCGTGGCGCAAGCCTGTCGTCGTCTGGCGCCAGCGTTTCGGCCGGCGCTGAGCATCTGGCCAAACTGGTGGGCGTTGCCCCGGGAAGCTATTCGATCGGTGATCTGGCCCTGTTGGCCGACATCAAGGACGGCAACAGCGACGTTGATGCAGGTTTTGTGCTTTCCCGCGCAGATCGCGGTGCATCGGATCTGTCGGTGAACTCGGCGGGCAAGCTGCAATTGGCCGCTTCGCTGGGGGTGAACGCCAACGACTACACCCTGTCGCAACTTGTGGCGATGGATGCGGTCAAACATCAGGCCGACTAACGCCCGACTTGTGACCCTGTGGTCAAAACGCCCGCCGTCCCATATAGGAACGGCGGGCGTTTTCATTTGCGGCTGAAACGGCGAATTTGCCTGCAAAGCTTGACTCCTCCCCGTCTCAGGCGTATGCCCGCGCGAAATCCCGGAAGTTTACGCTTCCGGTCCCATGGCATTTTGCCGGGATCGACACCTGCCAACGCGTAGCGTCCGCAGGTGCCGTTTCGCTTTGCGCTTTGGGATTTTCGCCGCGCCCCCATATGGGAAGCATGGATCAACGCAGGAGAGACCGATGTTCGAAAGCCTTTCTGAACGCCTTGGTGGTGTCTTTGACCGCCTGACGAAACAGGGTGCGCTGAGCGAAGCCGATGTCGTCGCGGCCCTGCGTGAGGTGCGTGTGGCGCTGCTTGAGGCTGACGTCTCGCTGCCCGTCGCGCGCGATTTCATCAAGAAGGTGCAGGAAAAGGCGACGGGCGTTGCCGTCACCAAATCGGTGACGCCGGGCCAGATGGTCGTCAAGTTTGTGCATGACGAATTGGTGCGGACCTTGGCGGGCGAAGGCCCTGCCGATGCGCTCAAGATCGACAATCCGCCCGCGACGATCCTGATGGTCGGCTTGCAAGGGTCTGGTAAGACGACGACCACCGCAAAACTGGCCAAGCGTTTGAAAGAAAAGAACGGCAAACGCGTTTTGTTGGCCAGCCTTGACACGCAGCGCCCCGCCGCAATGGAGCAATTGGCCATTCTGGGCACCCAGATTGGGGTGGACAGCCTGCCGATCGTCAAAGGTGAAAGCGCGGTTCAGATTGCCAAGCGGGCCAAGACCCAAGCCAGCCT
>JALQUQ010000570.1 GCA_023263735.1 Paracoccaceae bacterium
GCAGTTAAGAAAGAATTACATCAAAAATTGGCTCAACTTCGGGTCAAGTATAAAGATTCTGAAGCACTTGATAAAAAGTATATAGAAAAATACAAAGTATTGGAAGGGAGTGGAAAAATCTTTAAATAGGTTTCAAATCAGTTATTTATTGTAAGGCAATCTTTGCGTTTGCCTTACAATAAAATCGCCAAAACTTCATTTGTCTAAATCAGCTACACGGCACTATAATTCCCTGCCCAAAATATCGGTATAAAATGGAGTTTTTCGTTAATTCCAAAAGGAGCATTTGAAAAAATAATAGCTTTAGTAATGTGCGGATGATGTTCTAATAAATAATGTAAACTTTTTAAAGAACCACTTCTCCCCGACTTTACTTCTATCGGAATAATTTGTCCTTCTCTAACAATAATAAAATCTACTTCTGCACTACTGCCCGGGCTGGTTCTTGCCCAATAACAAAGCTCATCTTTTTGATTAGCAATCATTTGCTGTGCTACAAACTGCTCTGCCAACATGCCATTAAAAGCCGCCGAAAGGTTCTTTTTCAAGTAAATATCTTGAAAAGACAATTTACTTTTTCGTAACAATAAACCTATATCAAGATGAAACAATTTGAACTGTTTGCCCGAAGGCGTAAGTGGCAAACCCGTAATCGAAACATTCTGAACGGCATTTAGTAAACGAGCTGTGCGTAATGACTTCAACCCCTTTTTTGATTGCACCAATCCGACGGATATCGAGACGAACAGATGAGTAAAATTTAAGTGCGTTTCCACCTGTCGTCGTTTCAGGGTTGCCAAACATCACACCAATTTTCATTCTTATTTGATTAATGAAGATAAGTAACGTATTGGTCTTTTTGATGTTGCCTGTTAATTTTCTAAGAGCTTGAGACATCAGCCTTGCTTGAAGACCCATGTGAGAATCACCCATATCACCTTCAATTTCCGCACGCGGGGTGAGCGCAGCGACAGAATCAATTACAACCACGTCAACAGAACCACTTCGCACTAACATATCC
>JALQUQ010000571.1 GCA_023263735.1 Paracoccaceae bacterium
GTCGCGATGCCGGTCAGGCGGGTGGCCTCGGGGTTGTTGCCGACCGCGTAGACATGGCGGCCAGGCTTGGTCTCGCGCAGCGCGAACCAGGTCAGCAGGTAGAGCGCGAGCATCAGCACGGCGCCGTAGACGATGGCGGTGTCGCCGATGCGGAAGGTGTTGCCCAGCAACGTCATGCCGTCGGGAATGTCGGTGACGGTCTGGGACTTGGAATAAAGCTGGGTGATCGCGAACGCGATGTTAAGCGTGCCCAGCGTGACGATGAAGGACGGCAGCTTGACCTTGGTCACGAGCAGGCCGTTGACCAGGCCGAACAGGGTCGTGACGGCGATGCCGCAGGCAATCGCGGCGGGCGCGGACAGGCCGAAGTCGGCGGCGAACTTGGTCATGACGACGCTGCCGAGCGCCATCACCATGCCGCAGCTCAGGTCGATGCCGGCGGTCAGGATGATCAGTGTCTGGCCGATCGCGATCACGCCGACGACCATCACCTGCTGCAGGATCAGCGAGAAGTTCTGCGCCGACAGGAAGCGCTCGCTCTGGGTGGCGAAGAACAGGCAGGCCAGCAGCAGCGCTATGAATGGCCCCAGGGTGGCGATGGGCGGTAACTTGATGGAGGTCTTATTCATGTCGGTGCATGGCTGGTCGGATGGGGAAAGGAAAGAGGCGGCGCGCGCCGCATCGAATGGTGCAGGGGCGCGCGCCGCCCGGAACGGCTCAGTGCGCGATTACTTGGCGCCCCAGCACAGGTCGGTGCCGGTCTTGACGTCCTTGCTGTCGACGCCGGCTTGCGGCTTGCTGGCGATCAGGGTCACGCCGGTGTCGGTGTAGCCGCTGACCTTCTTGCCGGTCTTGGCGTACTCGACGCCGGCGGCCACGCCCATGGCGGCCATGCGCAGCGGGTACTGCTGGCTGGTCGCGGCGATCACGCCCTTGCCCACGTCGGCCACGCCGGCGCAGCCGCCGTCGACCGAGACGATCACCACGTCCTTCTCCTTGCCGGCGGCCTTGAGCGCGTTG
>JALQUQ010000572.1 GCA_023263735.1 Paracoccaceae bacterium
AGATATCCGGCAGTGATCAGCACCACTTGGAGCCTTTTGTCCGTGATGAACTAGCAAGTTTGGGTGTTGAGTGGCATGGACGTTTTGTACCGGTGTTAAGCCCTAGTAGCGATTTGGATGCGGCTGAATGCGCAACGAATGAATGTCTGCTCGAGCCTGTCACCACCAAAGCGTTGGCGCGCATCACCGGTGCTGAAACAGGTTTTGATGCACTCGGTGTGCAGCGGCGACGCCTTGCTGGTGTATCACTTTTGGTTGTTGATGATAATCAATATAACCGAGATGCTGCGCGTGAATTTTTAGAAGCTGAAGGCGCTTCAGTTACGCTTGCTAATAATGGCAGTGAGACGATAAAAATTTTGCGAGCGGGTGAGTTACCAATCGATCTGGTTTTGATGGATGTTCAAATGCCAGTCATGGATGGTATCGAAGCGACCCAGCGTCTGCGTGCGATGACACGATTTAAACAGCTGCCTATCGTTGGCCTTTCGGCTGGCGCTTATGCTGAAGATATTGATTCGGCATCCAATGCGGGGATGAACGCTTACATTACGAAGCCGGTTGATATTGAGAAAGCGATATCCGTTATTGTTGGGCTGCTATCGCTTGAAAATCAGGCGATGGATGCCCCCTCTACTCCGTTAAATGATTCGGATTCAAGTCAGGCTAACAACTACTTCAGTTTGGAGTTAGCGAGAAGTTATTGGCGTAGTGAAGAGAAGGTGAAAGGGTATGTATCAACTTTTATCGATCAATATGGTGACCTGTTGCAGTCGCTGCACGGTGATTCTGCTGATTTGAGCTTTGAGTTGGTGCACAAAATTAAGGGAGCTAGCAGCGTTCTTGGTATGCCAATGTTGACTGAGACTCTCTCTCATCTTGAGGGCCATCTTCGTAATGAAAAGGCTTTAACTAAAGAGCAGCTATCTCAGTTGAAGTCAGTCTGGATAGAGACTCATCGATTGGCGCGAAACGCCCTGCAGAATTAAGCCAATTCGAAATCGGGTGAGGGTGATT
>JALQUQ010000573.1 GCA_023263735.1 Paracoccaceae bacterium
CCTCCGTTTGTGCTTCACCTGTCCGGGCATGTTCGCCAAACGCTACGTGCACCAACACTTCAGCGTCGTCGAGTCATATGAGCTTACGAAAACCAATGTTTTTGAACCCTTCGTTTTTCACTTTTTCAAAATCGTACTGGCGCCTTCATTTTAGCTATGGTTTTTGCATGCCATCAACATGTTGCAAGAGTTGCGGGCCAACATCTTCAACAAAAAAAACGTGATGTTCAATTTCCACACATATTTCCAACGAATTTGCAATGTTTTTTTGTTGTGGTAGTTCGGCGTCATGCTACCGAAGCAACAGCAACACCAAGTCGTCAGTCATGACATGGCTTCAAAAAAGGCGCCCATGTCCACGAAACCACAGTCTACGTAGCGTTTGGCGCGCCTCTGTCTTGGACCAATTTTCGCTTAGTGAGCGCATGTGCAAAATATACATGAAAACCAATGGTTTCAGAGGCGCCTGTCCTCCAAACCATTGTGTGCGTAACGTTTCGCGCGCGTCGTCGTTCCCTTCGGCTGGGCACCCTCGAGGGTCCCTCGACCACTCCCTTGGCCACTTGGGCACCCCATGGCCGCCCAAGGGCTTCAGCATCATCATAATTCATTCATCCATCCATGCATCCATCCATCCATCCATGTTTTTTCCTGACATCCCATCGTGCATCCTCCGTAGGCGGGAGCGCCATGCACATGAAGTATCCCGACGACATAGGGCGGGAAGCGGGGATCGGGAGAACCCAAGACTGGAAAGAGCTAAAACTATTCCGGGCTTGCCCGTAATGACCGACCTGCTGTAGGGTGACCCCACGACTGGTCGAAGCGGGTCGGCCCCCTCTGAGATTATTGTTGTTGAATATTATATACATATATATATTGTTGTTGGACAGGTTAACCGCACACCTACTGTATTTCCCCAGCGAGAATCAAATTCTTGCAAAAGTGCCTATAATTCCCCTGAGAAGTCGGTAGGCGTCAGAAGGGGTTGTTGTTCTCCACCTGTCCGG
>JALQUQ010000574.1 GCA_023263735.1 Paracoccaceae bacterium
TTTCGCGCTTTCTGTCGCTGTATCTGCTCATGGCCTTGGGCCTCAAAGGTGGTTTTGCCCTGGCACATTCCGGGCTGACCACCGAGGTGGCGATAGGCCTGTCGCTGGCGGTGGCTCTCGCTGTGCTGATTCCAGCATTGAGTTACCCCGTCCTGGGCCGCTTCCTTTCGGGCTTTGACGCCGCGGCCGTTGCTGCCACTTACGGTTCGGTCAGCGCCGTGACCTTCATCACTGCCATCGGTCATCTGGAAAGCCAAGGGATCGCGTTTGGCGGGCACATGGCTGCCGCCATGGCGCTCATGGAATCGCCCGCGATCGTCATGGCGGTGCTGATGGCCAACACTTTGCGCAGGCAACACACATCGCCGGTTCTGCTGAGCAGCTCGGGCGCCGGCGTCTGGGCTGGTCAGACGGGCGGCGGCATGCCAACGCTTTCGCTGCGCAAGGTGCTGCATGAGTCCTTCACCGACGGCGCGCAGCTGCTATTGTTGGGCGCGATGGCCGTGGGCATCATCACCGGGGATGCCGGCAAGGCGGCCATGGAACCCTTCTCGGGCGATCTGTTCAAGGGCATGCTGGCCTTCTTCCTGCTCGACATGGGTCTGCTGGCCGCCCGTAATCTGCCGGGCCTCAAGGGCCAGTCGCCCTGGCTGCTGGCCTATGGACTGCTGGCACCGCTGATGCACGCCTGCCTGGCGCTAGGCCTAGGCTGGCTGATGGGACTGCCGCAGGGCGATGCCACACTGCTGATGGTGCTGGCTGCCAGCGCCTCGTACATTGCCGTGCCCGCGGTGGTGCGCTATGCCATTCCCGAGGCCAACCCCTCGCTGTATTTTGGTTTGTCTTTGGGCCTGACCTTCCCGCTCAACATCCTGCTGGGCATCCCGCTCTACACCGAGGTGGCGCGCTGGGTATGGACGTGAGCCTTACGAATAAAGGGGAAAGGCTCTTGCCGCCGCGTCGAAGCCCCCCCTGAAACCCCAGCCACAACAGCCCTTGC
>JALQUQ010000575.1 GCA_023263735.1 Paracoccaceae bacterium
AGCCACGCCGCGATCAAGAGCGGCATGCTGTGCGCCGAGGCTGCGTTCGAGGCCGTCCAGGCCGGCCGCAGCGGCGATGAGCTCGGCGCCTACCCGCAAGCGTTCGAGCAGAGCTGGCTGCACGCCGAGCTCGACCAGTCGCGCAACTTCAAGGCCTGGTTCAAGAAGGGCAACACGGTGGGCGCGCTGATGACGGGGGTCGAGCACTGGCTGCTGCCGAAACTCGGCATGAGGCGCCCGCCGTGGAGCGTGCACCGCAGCGCGGCTGACCATACCTTCCTGAAGCCCGCGGCCGAATGCGCGAAGATCGAGTACGCCAAGCCCGACGGCAAACTGACCTTCGACCGATTGAGCAGCGTGTTCATCAGCAACGCCAACCACGAGGAGAACCAGCCGGCGCACCTGACCTTGAAGGACGCCAGCGTGCCGGTCAGGGTCAACCTGTCGAAGTACGCGGGTCCCGAGAGCCGCTACTGCCCGGCGGGCGTGTACGAGTTCGTCAACAAGGACGGGCAGGATCAGCTGGTGATCAACGCGCAGAACTGCGTGCACTGCAAGACCTGCGACATCAAGGACCCGACGCAGAACATCGTCTGGGTCACGCCCGAAGGCGGCGGCGGGCCGAACTACGCGGGCATGTGACGCTTCCCGGCCGGACTTGATTTTCAGCTCTGCAAGGCCTGGTCGAGCAGTTCGACCCAGTGTCTGACCGGCGTCCGTGTGCCGGACTGCAGGTGCTGGATGCAGCCCATGTTGGCGCTGGCGATCACGTCGGCGCCCAGCTTGCCCAGGTGGCCGAGCTTGCGGTCGCGCAGCGGATACGACAGCTCGGGCTGCAGCACGCTGTAGGTGCCGGCCGAGCCGCAGCACAGGTGGCTTTCCTCGCCGGCGATCTCGACCTCGAAGCCCAGCGCGCGCAGCTGGCTCTCGACGCCGCCGCGCAGCTTCTGGCCGTGCTGCAGCGTGCAGGGCGGGTGAAAC
>JALQUQ010000576.1 GCA_023263735.1 Paracoccaceae bacterium
TCTTGTAGTACTCCTTGAGCAGGCCGGGCGACTTGACCAAAATCTCGCCGTTGTCAGCCAGCTTGATCTCCACACCCTTGCACGGCACACCCACCGTGTCTGCATAGGCCTGGTTGTCGGGCTGCAGACACACAAACACAGCCGTCTCGGTCGAACCATAGAGCTGCTTGAGGTTGATGCCAATCGAGCGGTAGAAGGTGAACAGGTCCGGTCCAATGGCTTCACCTGCGGTGTAAGCGACGCGCACACGGCTCATGCCCAGGTTGTTGCGCAACGGTCCGTACACCATCAGGTTGCCCAATTGGTAGTGCAAGCGATCGAGCAAGCCAACCTGCTCGCCATCCATCAGCTTGGGACCAACCTTACGCGCCACCTTCATGAAATGGTGGAACATCTTGCGCTTGAGGGCGCCCGCGTCTTCCATGCGGATCATGACGCTGGTCAGCATGCCTTCGAACACGCGCGGCGGGGCAAAGTAGTAGGTCGGGCCGATCTCCTTGAGGTCGATGTTGACCGTGGCGCTGGACTCGGGGCAGTTGACCACATAGCCACACACCAGCCACTGCGCGTAGCTGAAAATGTTTTGACCAATCCAGGCCGGCGGCAGGTAGGCCAGCACCTCCTCGCGGCTGTCGAGCTTGTCGAAGCGGGCGCCGACGTCGGCCCGGTTGAGCAGCGTGAAATGCGTGTGCACCACGCCCTTGGGGTTGCCCGTCGTGCCCGAGGTGAAGAACATCGCCGCCACGTCGTCGGGCTGGCCCTTGTCGATCTCCTCCTGGAAGAAGTCGGGGTGCTCGCGGGCGAAGATGGCGCCGGCGGCCTCGATCTCGGCCAGGCCCGCCAGGCCCGGCTCGTCGTAGTTGCGCAGGCCGCGCCCGTCGTCGAACAGGATGTGCGCGAGCGGCGGGCATTGCTCGCGGATCTCGAGCATCTTGTCGACCTGCTCCTGGTCCTCGACCACCGCGAAGCGCACCTCGGC
>JALQUQ010000577.1 GCA_023263735.1 Paracoccaceae bacterium
CAAGCATGGCAATCACCCGGTGCTCGAAATGTGCGCCAAGAACGCCACCGTGGTCACTGACCCGGCAGGCAATCGGAAATTCACAAAGGGCAAGGCAACCGGCCGCATTGACGGAATGGTCGCGCTGGCAATGGCTGTAGGTGTTATGCCGCAGGCCGTTGAAGACACAGAAATCACACAAGGCTTTGTAGAACTGTAATGAGCATCTTTTCTAAATTGGCTGACTTGTTCAAGTCGGGCCAGGGAGAGGTGCGCCCTGAAAACGCCACCTACAGCGACGCGGTAATGGACGCCTTTGGCGTGGTGCCTGGCGCATCCGGCATCAGCGTTAACCCAATCTCCGCGCAGCGCGTATCGGCTGTGGCCGCATGCCGCCAAAAGATTGCCGGTTCCATTTCCACACTGCGCCTGGACGTATTGCAGACAACCGGCGACAGCGAAGTGAAGCTGCCCCGTGATGCCCTGTGGTATCTGCTGAACGAGCAGCCGCACGAACAATTCACCGCTACAAGCCACTGGGATAACAAGGTTTCTGAGCAGCTATTGCGCGGTGACGGGTTCACATGGATTCGCCGCCGCATGAACGGCTCTGTGGCCGCGTTGCAGCCCCTGCCGTGGGGCGCTGTGCAGCCGTGGCGTATGCCCGATGGCTCGGTGCGCTACTACATCACGATGCCGGAGTTTGGCGTTACCACCTGGCTAGACCCCGCCGACATTCTGCACTTCCCAGGTCACGGCTTTGACGGCGTGCGATCCATGAGCGTCATTGCATACGGGGCAAAGAACGCCATTGGCAACGCCCTGGCGATGGATGACTACAGCGGCAAATTCTTTGCGAATGGCGCGCACCCGAGTTTCATCTTGGAAGCTGCGACCAAGATGGGCGAAGAGCAGATAGCCCGCCTGCAAACCGCATTCCAGAACAAGTATTCAGGCTCTGAGAACTACCACCGCACGCCGCTGGTGCTGACCGAAG
>JALQUQ010000578.1 GCA_023263735.1 Paracoccaceae bacterium
AAGAGCAGCGCTTCAAGGTCAAGGTCAACGGCGAGGAGCGGGAAATTCCGCTCTCTGAGCTGGTCAAGGGCTACCAAATGGAGTCTGACTATCGAGTCAAGACCTCCCAAGTAGCCGAGCAGGCGCGCGCTGTGCAGGCGCAGGCCGCACAGGCCCAGGCGCTGCAGGCGCACTACGCGCAGCAGCTGCAGGCCTACCAGGCGCAGCTGTCGCAGATGCAGCCCGCCCCGCCCGACCCGAATCTGATTCAGTCCGACCCGGTGTCCTTTTTGCAACAACAGCAGGCCTACCAGAGCTGGCAGCAGCAGATGCAGGCGGTGCAGGTCGAACAGCAGCAGCTGGCACAGCAGCGTCAGATGCAGCAGCTGCAGGGCCATCAGGCCATGTTGGCTCAGCAAGCCGAGCTGCTGACCAAGGCGATTCCCGACTGGGCAGACGAGTCCAAGGCCAAGGCCGAAAAGGCTGGCCTGGCCGAGTACCTGACCAAGCTGGGATTCAGCCGCGATGAGGTCAACCAGGTGGCAGACCACCGCGCCGTGGTCATGGCTCGCAAGGCCATGTTGTACGACCAGCTCATGACCAAACAGGCAGACGCGACCAAGAAGGTTGCCAGCCTGCCCCCGAAAGCCCCCCAGCGGCCCGGCTCCGGCATTTCGCCGACCGACGGCCGCACTCGGGCCATGCAAAGCCTGAAGCGCAGCGGCAGCATCGACGATGCCGCCAACGCCTTCGCCGCAATGCTGTCCCGCTAACCCGTTTCAATTCAAGGAGATTTCATCATGGCAGTCCCATCCGGAACCATGCAAACCTACACCGCGACCGTGAACCGGGAGGATCTCTCGGACATGGTCTATATGATTTCCCCGACTAGAGTTTTGGTCCTTTGATGTAGTATGATGCGGGCAGGAGGTTTTTCAAATGCCCGTAGAAGTCCAATGCATAGAGTGCGGAAAAA
>JALQUQ010000579.1:0-626 GCA_023263735.1 Paracoccaceae bacterium
GGTCAAGGCTGTGCTGCCCCAGGCCCGTATCGTGGTCGATAAGTTCCATGTGGTGCGCATGGCCAACGATGCCCTAGAGAAAGTGCGCAAGGGCCTCAGAAAGGAGCTGAAACCGTCCCAGAGCCGGACTCTCAAGGGAGACCGGAAAATCCTGCTGAAACGCGCTCACGAAGTCTCAGACCGGGAGCGCCTCATCATGGAGACCTGGACAGGCGCGTTCCCGCAACTGCTGGCCGCCTACGAGCACAAGGAGCGCTTCTACGGCATCTGGGACGCCACCACACGGCTCCAGGCAGAAGCCGCCCTGGACGAGTGGATAGCCACCATCCCGAAGGGCCAAAAGGAAGTCTGGAGCGATCTGGTCAGGGCAGTGGGAAACTGGCGCGAAGAGACCATGACCTACTTCGAGACGGACATGCCCGTCACCAACGCTTACACGGAGTCCATCAACCGACTGGCCAAGGACAAGAACCGTGAAGGGCGCGGTTACTCCTTCGAGGTGATGCGGGCACGAATGCTCTACACCACGAAGCACAAGAAGAAGGCACCGACTGCGAAGGTCTCTCCTTTCTACAAGAAAACCATCGGTTACGGACTGCCGGACTTCGCAGAGGAACTCAACTACG
>JALQUQ010000579.1:636-942 GCA_023263735.1 Paracoccaceae bacterium
CCATTAAATCCGTATACCCCGAATATTTAACAGCTGAGACCAACATAGGAACAGTATTGTTAAATTTCTTAGGACTACTTGATAGTTCGTAAAGCGCACCTGTGTTACCTAGCAATACTGCCTGACGAGCCGTCACAATACCGTTCATCACTGCGCTAAGCTCATTTAAACGCCCAACGATATATTTCGCTTCTCGTTCTACTACAGCTTGAGCCGAAAGCTTGTCGCTAGCAGAGCTTGCATTAGCTAATTGCGCCAACTCATCACTCTCAGCATTCAAAGCATTCAAAGCATTCAAAGCATTCA
>JALQUQ010000057.1 GCA_023263735.1 Paracoccaceae bacterium
GCGGGATCGGGATGCCCATGTCGCCCAGACCGGTGCCATGCAGGTTCAGCCGGTGAACGCCAAGACGCTTGCCGACCTTTGCCGTCTCTTTCGCCGAGGCGAGCAGCATCTGGCAGCCTTCGTCATCGGTCAGACGCCCTTCGAGGTATCCGTTCATGATGGTAAAGGTCGCGCCGGTGCGTTCCAACGCGGCGATGTCCCAGTTCGGCCAGTTCCAAAGGCCGACGCCGAACCCCATCTCTTTCAAACGGCTCGCGCGCCAAGAGATCGGTCGGTCGCGCCAGAGCATCTCGGCACAGGCTGCAAGCTGGAAAGCCATGTCAGATGTCCACCAATACGCGCCCGCCCTCGACCTTGGTCGGGTAGGTGCGCAAGTTGTTGCAGGCGGGAGGGGTCTCGACCTCACCATTCGTCATGTTGAAGATCGACGAATGCTTCGGGCATTCGATCGTGCATTCGACCACCATCCCGTCGCACAGATGGATGTCTTCATGCGTGCACAGCCCATCGGCGCACCAGAATCCGTCCTCATGATCGCGGACGATGATAAAGGTGCGTGCGCCGTGATCGAAACGGATCACGTCTTCGCTGGGGATGTCGTCGGGGGAACAGGCGTCAATCCAGGCCATTTTGCGTCTCTCAGATTGCTTGCGGTTTGTAATCGGCGGGCGCCTTCGGCATGACGCCCTGCAAAAGCGCCACGGATTTTTCCAACCCTTCCAGAGAGTTGAGGAGGACATCCTCATGCTCGATCGACAGCCAACCGTCATAGCCGCCCATCTTCAGCCGATAGCAGAATTGCCGCCACCATTCCTCGCCATGGCCGAAACCGAGGGTAATGTAGCTCCACGACCGTGCCGGGATGTCCATCAGGCTGCCGTTTTCCAATAGCGATGTCGTCGCCTGTTTGGGGGCGTTCAGGAAGGTATCCTTGGCGTGAACGTGATAGACCGCGGAACCGAGGGCCTCGGCAGCGACCAGCGGGTCAGCCCCCATCCAGAAAAGATGCGAGGGATCAAGGTTCGCCCCGACCACGGGGCCGACGGCTTCGCGCAGTTTGAACAGCGACGGGACGTTATAGACGCATTGGTTGCCGTGCAGTTCCAGCGCGATCCGCTCAACCCCGTTTTCCTTGGCCAGAGCGACAATCTCGGTCCAGAACGGGATCAGCTTTTCCTGCCACTGATAGCGCAGGATTTCCTGTGTTTCCGGCGGCCATGAGGAAACAACCCAGTTCGGCATCACGTCGTTGGCCGATCCTGCGGGCAGGCCCGACATGGTGCAGACCGTCTTGATCCCCATCTCGCCCGCCACGCGGATCGTGTCGCGCAGGTCGCTGCCTTGCTTGGGATCAGTCGGGTGCAACGGGTTGCCGTTCGCGTTCAGGCTGATGATTTCCAGCCCCCGGTCCGCGAATGCGGCCTTGAACGCCTTTTGCTTGGCGGCATTGCCCAGCATCCCCTTCAGGTCGAAATGCGGGGCGGTGGACCAGCCGCAGGTATTCACCTCGACCCCCGACACACCCATGCGGGCGGCGTGGTCCAGCATCGTCTCAAAGGACATGCCGCCAAGGCTGTCGGATACGAACCCCAGTTTCATTTGTAGAACTCCGGTTTGGCGATCATCTCGACCGCAAGTTTTGTTCCGGCGGCCAGCGCCTTTGCGCCGGTTTCGGCGACCTTGGCGGCGGCATAGCCGTCCCAGGCATTTGAACCGATGGAGGTAAATTCGCCGGTACCTACGAAATGCAGAAAGGCCCGGTTCTGGCGGACATAGGCCTCATGATAGCGCCCGCGCCAGTCGGCCTCGTAAACGGTTGCAGAGGACAGCCGCATATCGGTGCGGGTGTAGGCCACGTTGTTCATGGCGATCGACCCGGCTTCGCCCACCAACTCGGCGCGCACATCATAGCCATAGGCGGCGTTGTTGTTGATCTCGATGGTCACAAGCTGGCCGTCGGTGGTTTCCAGCACCATGACAACAGGCGCGACGCGTGCATCCGACCGCTTTGGCTGATAGGCGGAAATCGAGGCGTATTCGCAGCCCAGCACATGCCGAACCACGTCAAATTCATGCGGGGCCGAGTTGGTGATCGCCATCGCCCCGGTAAAATCGGAGGCAGGGGTTTCCACATTGCGGTGGAAGTTATGCATCATCAGCGCGCGGCCGAGCTTGCCTGCGGTCAGCGCCGATTTCATCTCGACATAGGATTGGTCGAACCGCCGCATGAAGCCAACCTGAACAAAGCGGCGACCGGCGGCCATTTCAGCCTCCATCACCGCGATGCATTCGTCGGGTTTCTGCGACAGAGGCTTTTCGGACAACACGGGTTTACCCGCGCGAATGCAGGCAAGGCTCAGCGGCGCATGGGTGAAATCGGGGCTTGCGATGATGATGGCATCGACATCCGTGCGCGAAATGACGGCCTCGGGGTCGTTGGCAACATCTGCTGCGCCCAGCGCGTCAGCGACGCCGCGCGCCCTGACCTGATCCATGTCGCAGACCACCTGAAGGGTTGCCCCCGGAAGATCCTCAGCAACGATCTTTGCGTGGTCGGCCCCCATGAGGCCAGCGCCAATAACGGCTATTCTCTGTGTCATCATTCCCGCCTTGGGTGTTTGTCTTTCGGAATTCTGGCCCGGGCCAATTGGCCCAACGGCCCGGGCCGAGGGAGGCACTTGCAGGTCAGGTGCCTTCCTGGGAGATCAATGAGAGGGTGGTGGCGGATGCCCGTCGTGAGAGGCCATATAGCCTTCGATCGTCGCCTCAAGGTCGGCCATGGTTTCGCCGCCCGCCATGAGATCGGTGATCTGTTCGCGGGTTTTCTCGCCCTTTTTGAAATCCGCAGCGACGGCGCCCCGGATCAGCACGGCAAAATGGTCGCCGACGGCCATGGCATGCATCACCTGGTGCGTGATGAAAATCACCGCCAAACCGCGCCGCTTGGCCTCGTTCACGATGCGCAGAACGTGGGCCGCCTGTTTCACGCCCAATGCCGCTGTCGGTTCATCAAGGATCAGAACACGCGCGCCAAAGTGGACAGCGCGGGCGATGGCAAGGGACTGGCGCTCCCCACCCGAAAGCCCCCCGACAAGGCGGTCGCCGTCGTCGATCCGGGTGATCCCGAAATCCTGCACAGCCTTGACGGCAATTTCATTGGCCTTCTTGCGGTCATAGGTCTTGAACGGCCCCCAACCCTTGGTCGGCTCGACACCGACAAAGAAGGAACGGCCAATCGACATCAAGGGAAAGGTGCCACCAAACTGGTGAACCGTTGCGATGCCCTTGTCGGCAGCGGCACGCGGAGTTGGGAAACCGACCGATTGCCCATCCATTTCGATGGTCCCGCTTGTGGGCTGGTGAACCCCGGACAGGATGCGGATCAACGTCGACTTACCCGCGCCGTTGTCACCAAGAAGGCAAAGAACTTCCCCGGCACGAACTTCAAGATTGATATCGTGAAGCACGTCGATCGGGCCGAAGCTTTTGTTGACACCGCGAAGGGCAAGAATGGGGGCATTGGCGGACATGAGGGGCCTCATTTCTTGGAGGACGACCAATTGGTCGCCATTTTGCGGAAGGTTTCGTTCATCAGGACCGCGATCAGCAGCAGCGCACCAATGAACAGCAGGTTCAAGTCCTTGTCGAAGGTGGTGAAGTTGATCCCTTGGAACACGATCCCGAATGTCAGCGTGCCGAACACGATGCCGGTGACGGTTCCAAAGCCCCCGGTCAGAAGAACGCCGCCAACGACCACGCAGATGATACTGTTGAAGATCATGCCGAATTGGGTGGTGGTGCTGGCCGTGTTGGCCAATACGGCCTCGGTCATTCCGACAAGAGCCGCGGCCATCGCCGACAGCATGAAGAGTGCGATTTTCAGCCGGTTGGTCGGGATGCCCGCATTGCGCGCGCTTTGCTGATCGCCACCCATAGCGGCAATCCAGTTCCCCCAAGGCGACATGTGCAGAATGAAAAAGCAGATGGCGGCAAAGACAATCCAGATGAAGAACGAACTTTGCAGGCTTTGGAAAATCACGAAAGACGCATCGTCACTGCCGAATTGCAGGGTATGGTAATCGCCGAAAAGGAACTCGGACACCGGGCCCGCGTCGGGCAAGCTATGTTGCGTGGTTCCGGCCAGTTTCTTGGACACAAAGATGTTCAGACCCGCCACGACGAAAAGGGTTGCCAGCGTCACGATCAAGGACGGCACCTTTGTGCGGGTGACGAGCATCCCGTTCACCCAGCCAATGGCGCCTGCAATCGCAAGGCTGAGAAGGACGGAAACCCAGATGTTAAAGCCGTAGAGCTCGGTCGCCATGGCAAGGACGATGCCCCCGGCAGGGATCAGTGCACCCACGGAAATATCCATCTCTCCGGCAATCATCAGAAAGCCAACCGGGATCGCGATGATGCCAACCTTTGACGCAAAGTTCAGCCAAGTCGACGTGCCAAGAGCGGTCAGGAAGTTGTTCTGAGCGCCGAAATATCCGAAAAAGATCAGAATGATGACGAAGCCCGCGGCTGCGCCAGCCTCTGGGCGGCGGAAAATGCTCTGCAAGGAGAAACCGGCTTTCGGCGCTCCAACAGATGCTGTTGTTGTTGTGTCCGTCATCGGCCCTTTTCCCCGTGTAGACCCGTTTGAGAGCGCTGACCCATGCCTGCGCCTGGTGAACGCCCCGGCCAGCAATGCCGGCCGGGGGCTCTTGTCTGCCTTAGCGTGCGCCGAGTGCGGCACCGGCCACGACGGCATCGACATTCGATGCGTCAATGATGGCCGGACCGGTCAGGACGGGGTTGGTCGAGATGTTGGTGCCATACTTCAGATGGGCGAACAGCATCGACGTCGCAAGGAAGCCTTGCAGGTAGGGTTGCTGGTCAATCGCCATTTTCTGCGTACCCGCCTTGATGCGGTCAAGCGAGGCCGGGCTGAAGTCAAAGGCCGAAACCATGATCTTGGACCCGGTCTGTTCGACCGCGTTCGCACCAGCGGCGGCCCCGAAGTCAGCGCAGGAAACCATCGCATCGATCGACGAGTCACCGATAAACGCGGCCTTGAAGGCCTCGGCCGTTCCGGTCACATCGCCATCAAGGTTCGGCGGCGTTTCAAGCACGGTCACCTTGGCACCCGCCTCTGCGGCGCCGTCCGTCACCCCCTTGCAGCGCTCGGTCAGGTTGATCGCACCCGGAACCTGAATATGGCAAAGGATGTGCTTTGCACCCTGCTCGGCCAGATATTTGCCGCCGCCGAAACCGGCCGCGTATTCGTCGGAACCAAAATAGTTGATGGCGCCAACGTCCTTCATGACCGGAAGGCCCGAGTTATACTGCATGATCACGATACCTGCATCGCGTGCGGCTTGCAGGGCGGGGATCTGTGCATCGGGCACCCAAACCGGGATAGCGATACCCTTCACGCCTTGGGCGACGGCCTGATTGATCAGGGTCACCAGATCGGGACCGAAGTTTTCATAGTTCTGGGTGCGCAGATACTGGACCGTGCCGCCATTCGCCGTGACCATGGTCGTCGCGTCATCGACGCCCTTTTTGATCTTGTCCATAAAGGCGTCTTCGACCGACCCGGCAATAACGGCGATGTCTTGTGCCATGGCCCCGGTCGACATCAGTGCGACGGCCGTTGCCGCGGCGAGTGCCTTTGCCTTGAAATTCATTGTCTTTCTCCTCCCTCGATGCGCCCATGTTGGCGCGTTGATTGGTCTTGCGACCGGTTTACGCCAGCAGGCGTATCTATCGTCTGCCGGTGGCCTGACGTGGCCCGGCCCGCAGCGCAAATTTCCGAAAGCTTTCGTTCATCGCGACGGCCAGAAGCAGCGTCACGCCGATGATGAGGCTCGACCAGTTGCGGTCGATTTGGGTGAAGTAGATGCCTTGGCTCACGATCGCAAAGGTCAGCGTCCCGATGAAAATGCCGACCACAGACCCGAAGCCCCCGGTCAAAAGGACACCGCCCACAACGATGCTGACGATGGTGTTGAAGATATAACCCATCCCACCCGAGACCTGAGCCGAGTTGAACTGGATCGCCCCACACATGCCGACAAAGGCCGCGCTCATCGCCGAAAGCATGAACAGCATGATTGTCAGCCGGGCCGTTGGCACGCCGGCATTGCGGGCGGAGACCAGATCCCCCCCCATCGCAAAAACCCAGTTGCCAAACCGTGTCTTGTGGATGACGAAGGCGAAAACGACAACCGCGACCAGCCACCACAGGATGATCACCTGATGGCTGGACCCGATCAGGCTGCCGAAGGCGGCCTTGGCCCATGCAGGTGCCTCAATCTTGACGCTTGCGGCGCCGGTCAACAGGTTCGCGCCTGCCAGAACCACGCCTTGCATGACGACCAAGGTTCCCAGCGTGACGATCAACGAAGGGACTGTTGTGCGCACGGTCAAAAGGCCATTCACCAGACCGACAATCGCCCCCAGTGAAAGTGTCGCCAGTATCCCGACTTCGATCGGGAGCCCGAAATGGCCGGACACGATGGCCACAGTCATCGATCCGGCCGGGATCATCGCCCCGATGGAAATGTCGATTTGCCCGCCGATCATCAGGATGCCCACCGGGATCGCCACGATCCCTAGGTTGGCGGCAAAATTGATCCAGCTTGCCGCCCCAAACAGGGTGACGAGATCGACGCCACCGATGATGACGTAAAACGCGACGATCCCAATCAGACTGATGATCGAGGCCGCCTCTGGGCGCCGCAGGAAGGGGGCGAATGAAGCCATCATGCGCGTCTCAGCCTTTCTTCGTCGAATATTTGAGGGCGAGCGCGCGGAAGCCGTCGTTCGACAAGACCGCCGCAAGAAGCAGGGCACCGATGATCACCGAGCCCACATTCGGATCGAGACCCGAAAAGAAGATGCCTTGGTTCACGATGGCAAAGGTGGCTGTGCCGATCACGATTCCGATGACGGAACCCGAACCACCGGTCAGAATGACACCGCCAATCACCACGCACATGATCGAGTTGAAAATGAACGATTGGCCCGTCGCGACCTGCGCGTTCTGATAGGTCATCAACTGCAAGATTCCGACAAAGGCCGCGGCAAAGCCGGACAGCATGTAAAGCCGGATGGTCAAAGCCGCCGTGGGAATGCCGGCATTGCGGGCGCTGTCACGGTCGCCGCCAAGCGCGAAAATCCAGTTCCCGATCGGCGCATAATGAAGAACGAAAAAGATCACGGCGGCAAAGGCGATCCACCAAAAGATCGAAACGTTGAACATGCCCCCGATGAAAGTGCCCAGGATCAGCTTGGTCACCGGATCGGGCACAAGGAACACGCTGGTCGATCCTGCAATCAGGACGGCAAAGCCCAGCGTGAAACCCATGACCCCGAACATGGTGCCGATGGTGATGATCAACGAGGGGATCGACGTTCGCGTTACGAGAAGGCCGTTGACGTATCCGACCATCAGCCCGACGCCAAGACCGGCGGCGATGCCAAGAAGGATCGGCAGCCCGAAATAGCCCGAGACGATGGCAGCCGTCATCTGTGAGGCAGGGATAACCGAACCGACCGAAATATCCAGTTCGCCCGCGATCATCAAAAGACCGACGGGAAGTGCGACGATGCCAACCTCGGCCGCGATGTTCAACCAGCTTGACCAACCGGGGGCACCGATGAACACCGCGCCGCCCATGATGGCGAAGAAGGCATAGACCAGAACAAGCCCGACCAACGAACCTGCCTCCGGTCGCCTGGCAAGATGGCCAACCGAAAAGGCATGCGTGTGCCTATCCGTGCTTTTCGGCATCTGGTTGCTTCCTTGTTGTAGGTGGATTTACGCAGCTGGGCGCCGTGCGAGGCATGCCCGCCACCCTGAGTGGCGGCGGGCAGTCTTTTCTTGGATCAGCGGGCGCCAGCCTGCACGCCAGCGATCACCAGTTCGACATTCGACGCATCAATGACACCCGGTCCGGTCAGGATTTCGCGGGTCGGGATCGTTACGCCGTAGTTGACGAAGTTGTTCAGGATCGACACGGCAAAGAAGCCCTGCTGATAGCCCTGCTGGTCGATGGCACAGGCCTGCGATCCGGCTTGAATGTTGGCCAAGATCGAGTCGTTGAAGTTCATGCCACAAACGTGGACCGAACCCGCTTTGCCTGCTTGCTGGATGCCGCTGATCGTTGCGTTGGTGTCCTGATCGCCAATGGCGAACATCGCATCAATCGTCGGGTTTTGAAGCAAATGGGCGCGCACGGCCTGGGCAACGGCGGTTGCGTCACCAAAGGCAGTCGCAGGCAACTGAAGGACGGAACCGGTGCCGCCAGCCGCCGCAAGGCCGTCGTTGAAGCCGTTGCAGAAGGCTTCGATGTTGGCCGCGCCCGGCAGCGTGTTCACACAGGCGCCATTCTTGTGCCCAGCTTTGCCCAGGTATTCCCCGCCCGCATAGCCCGACTTGTAGTCAACCGCGCCGACATAGTTCATCGCGCCCAGACGGTCTGCCGCGTCGATGCCACCGGCGTTGTAGATGACCAGCGGAATGCCAGCCGCGACAACGGCCTGGAAAGCCGGGTCCATCGCTTCGGGAACCCAGTCCGGCCCGACGATGGCATCCGCGCCCTGATCGATCGCCTGACGGATCAATTCAGCAGCATCGGGGCCAAGGTTGTCATAGTTCTGCGGGCCAAGCCAGGTGACCGAACCCCCTTGAGCCTCGGCCACTTTGCCAGCATGTTCTGCGCCAAGCTTCACGCGGCTCCAGAACGGGTCATCCGGCTTGCCGCCGATGACAAAGATTTTCGAGCCTTCAGCGCTGGCCATCCCGGCCACCAGGGTCAGCATCGCCGTGGTGGCGAGAATCTTTCCAAGTTTCATTTCGGGTCTCCTCCCAGATAATGGCCGCTCCCCGCGACCGTTTTATTCGCTGTCCCGCGCCCTATTCGGCCGGGGTCGAACTGCCCCCAGCTTTGCGGGCCAGGCGTTCCTTCTTTTTGCGGAAACGTTCCTTCATCTGCTCGTCGGCCGCTTTCGTGCCGTCGTGCCAAGTGCCGAACCACTTATCGAGCGGGATCAGCCCGTCGCCGCCGTAGTTCACCTCAAAGTACTTGTGGTGCAGGTAGTGGGTGTAAGCGTGGCTATCCATCGCCTGCCCCTCGGTCAGCTCCAGCTTGTCAAAGCCGATGTGACCGACAATCGCGCCATAGGCCGTCGAATTCAGCTGGAACAGCGCAACAAAGGGGTTCGAAGGGATCAGAAGGTGCCACATCATCTCGGAAAAGAAGAAGGCTGCCTCGATCGGGTGCATCGACATCGAAGACCACGGCGACGGGTTGATCGAATTGTGATGGATCGAGTGGATCCACTTGTAGAGCGGCTGCTGATGGATCAGCCAATGGCCGCAGAAGAAATGCACCTCATGGATCGCCGGAGCGATCAGGGTGAGAACGACCAGCCAAAGCCAGTGATCCTCGGGCGAAAGCCACAGCACATAGCCGTTGGCAAAGCACCACAGGGTGAAGGATTGGATGATGGTCCAAAGCGGGATCGAGATCAGGAACGTCCGCAGGAAATTGTCGATGTTCTGGCTCTTGAACCAGAAAACGTCTGACGGGTTCTCGGCCGGAAACTTTGCGTTGTACTTGAACCGCGTCCCCTGCTTGCGCTTGACGTAATAGAACAGCTCGACCGAGCCATAGAGCAGGAATATGCCAAGGCTGTTTACCAGATGAATCCAAAGGACCCAGCCCCAACTGAAGGTTTTCATCACCTCCCAATCAGGAAGAATGAAGTACCAGTAGGCGATTGTGACCGCCATGAAGATGGTGTTGTGCGGCCAAAGATAGGCAATGATCCACCGCCCCATCTTGTTCCACTTTCCAAGCCAGAATGGAGCAATTTCAAGAGGTTGATTTGGAGTCCAGTTCCCACGCTTGTCGCGTGCCCCGAACTTGAGATCGTCCATGCTACTCCCCCTGACGCAAGAAAACTTCGAATCGAAGCCTGGTGGGACTGTCTTACCGTTGACAGAGCAGCCATCATAATTGTTTTATCTAAACTGAAGCATTTCACATCTTTCACTTCATTTGCTGCACCGCAGTAATGAAGGATTCCTTCAGGAGTTGCCATGGCACGTCGTGCGACAATCCAAGACCTCGCCAAACGCGCTGGCGTCAGCGTCTCGACCATCGACCGCATCATGAATGGGCGCGACAACGTTCGCGGTGGAACGGCGGAAAAGGTGCTGCAAGCCGCAGAAGAGCTTCAATTCTATGCCCTTCCGTCCTTGCGGAGCCGCCTAAAGGTTGAGACGGCCAAGCTGCGCCTTGGCTTTCTGCTTCAGCAATCCCATCGCACATTTTACCGGACCATCGCCGCCGCCCTGCGCGAAGCCGCCGAGAATTTCCCCGAACCCGTGGAAGCGGTCATCGAACATCTTGATGACCTTTCGCCAGAAATCGTCGCTGATCGGATGCTTCGGTTGGGCGAAAGCGTTCAAGCCCTCGCCGTGGTCACGGCAGAACATGCCCGAGTGTCCAGCGCCATCGAGGCACTCGCCGCGAAAGGCGTCGCGACCTATGCTCTCATTTCGGAACTGACGGCAAGCTGCGGCACCGGCTACTTCGGTCTGGACAATTGGCGCGTCGGACGCACGGCCGGCTGGGCGATTTCCGGTCTCAGCCGCCGAGAAGGCAAGCTGGCAATTCTGGTCGGCAACCATCGCTATCGGTGTCAGGAACTCAACGAGTCGGGTTTTCGCTCGTATTGCCGCGAACATGCGGCGGGCTTCACGATGCTTGAACCCTTGCAAACCTTTGAAGACACAGGCGTGGCTCGTGAAGTCACAGAACAATTGCTGCGACGCGAACCAGATCTTGCCGGGATCTATATCTCAGGAGGCGGCATGACGGGCGCACTGCAGGCAATTACGGCGTCGGGACGCGGACGCGATATCGTCACAGTTGGCCATGAACTGACCGACCACACGCGCGAAGGGCTCATCAATGGCACACTCTCGATGGTGTTTGCCCATCCAATCCAACGCCTTGCTCAAGAAACCATCTCACAGATGCACCGCGACCTAGCGGCCGGCACACCCCCCGGAAAAAAGGTCATGACCTTTGACGTTCTAGGACCAGAGAACATCTGACCGCGCACCGACCAACCCGTTCGCTTCGTTCAGCCGTCAGGCATGGGCATGAACTGGTGAACCGTAAGCCCCCAACCTGACGCTGGCCACAACCCTCAATTGCATCGGCATCGGCTTCCAGCGCGGCAGCCGCGCATAGCGCCGGGGGCGGTCATCGGTTGGGACATGGGTGCCGCGCTGTCACTGGCGCAAGCGCTGGGCATCAACGCCCTGATCGCCGCCGAACTGCTGCCCGAGATCGAGGCGGTGATGGTGCGCAAACTGAACGAGCAGATGAAAGGACGCCGGAATGGCTGAGAAGAAGGTTTCCGTCCGCCTCCTGGTGGACCTGTCAACCTCGCCGAACGTTTCGGCATC
>JALQUQ010000580.1 GCA_023263735.1 Paracoccaceae bacterium
CTGCGCACGTATTCGGACAGCGGGCGGTCCTCGTGGGCTGCCAGGCGCATCAGCGCGTGTTCCAGGGACTCGGGGACGCGCACGGGCGGCAACTGGCGAATGCACTTTTCAGCCATGACTCACACCTCCTCAGCCAGTTGCTTGTTGCGGGGTTTGCGGGCCGGAACGCCGCCATTCGACAGCTCCAGCAGGCGCAGGCCGAGGCTGTAGCGGGGTTCACGCTGGCGGCCTCGCGCCAGATCGCTGATGTGGGCCTGCGAGCAGCCCAGCAGCTGCGCGAGCTGCGGCTGTGTCAGGCCGCTTTTGGCTTGCACCTGAGCGATGATGATTTTCCAGTCCATGCCGCAGATTATCACATTCGTGTTTACTCTTGTCAACACGAGTGAAATATCACAATCATGATCTGTGAAAACCGTTGCAGAACGCCTCCGCTTCGCCCGCGAGCAACGCAGGTGGACGCAATCGCAGCTGGCTGCGGCGTCCGACGTCTCTCAAGGGACTATTGGCAACATTGAGTCTGGGGCGCGCCAGTCACGAGGCAGCCTCCCGAAGATTGCTAAGGCCCTCGGGGTGAGCCATGACTGGCTTGCGGATGGAGAAGGCGAAATGGTGCCGGCCGGCGGCCGGGTAGAGGCGTCGAACATCGTGGCGCTGCCACCCTCGCGCCGAATTGTGGACACGCTGGACGAGCTGCAGGCGGTGGTCGGTCAGCTGTCGCCGCTGCTGCAGGATGCGGGCCGCAGCGTGCTGCACAAATGGATGGACGGCCAGGTCAGCGCCGCCGAGGCGGCCGCCACGCTGGAGGGCCTGCTGCAAGCCAGCGCGGGCCTGTTGCCCGCTGCTGAAAACCGCGTCGCCTAGCTCAGGTGATCCCGTTCCCAGGGAGGAGGCACGCTGGACCTTGAGAAGCTAGACCGCTGAACACCGCACTCCCTCATAACC
>JALQUQ010000581.1 GCA_023263735.1 Paracoccaceae bacterium
CGCGGATGGCGCGGATCATTGTGAGCGAGACAGGAAGGGTCGCGTTGATCGGTTCCTTGCCGGTCGAGGTCTTGATGAAATCGGCGCCGGCCATCATGCAGATCAGGCTTGCGCGGGCGACGTTGCGCAGGGTGCCAAGCTCGCCCGTGGCGAGGATCGCCTTCACATGGGCATCGCCGCAGGCCTCGCGCATCTCGCGCATTTCGTCGTAAAGCGCCTGCCAGTTCTGGGTGAGGACATGGCGGCGCGAGATGACGATGTCGATCTCCTTGGCGCCGGCGGCGACGCTTTCGCGGATTTCCTGAATGCGCAGGTGATAGGGCGAGAGGCCCGCCGGAAAGCCTGTCGAGACAGCGGCGACGGGGATGTTGGTGCCTTCAAGCGCACGCACGGCGGCGGGGACCATGTCGTGATAGACGCAGACGGCGCCAACGGTCAGGCCGCTCATCCCGAGTTTGCTGAGAAGCGCCGGGGCGACCGGCTGGCGGGCCTTGGCGCAGAGGCGCTTGACGCGGCCTTCGGTGTCGTCGCCTGCGAGTGTTGTAAGGTCGATCAGGCTGATACCCTTCAAGAGCCACGCGGCCTGGAATTTCTTCTTCACCGAGCGGCGGCCCGGCAGGGTCGCGGCGCGGCGTTCGATGGCCGAGGTATTGGCCTGAACCGAGGCGACCCAGTCGAGATCAAGCCCCATGCCCTCGTTGCGGGGCAGGTGCAGCTGGGGCAAATGCGCCGTCGTGGTGACGGCGGAGGGATTAATCGCTTTGGTTTCCAATTCGGCCTCCCGCAGGTGCGGCTAGCGTTACATGCGGCAAGGCTATTGGCAAGGTTTGACCACTTGGTCAAACTAATTATGCAGGCTGGACCAGATTGCGCTGAAACCGCTTGCGGAACTGGTGCGGTGTCTCGCCGTGATGGGCGCGGAAGAGCTTGTAAAAATGGCTC
>JALQUQ010000582.1 GCA_023263735.1 Paracoccaceae bacterium
CTTCAAAACAATGAATCGTTAACACTGCTCACCACACTATTTAAAGGTGGAGTTCCCGCTAACACTGAGGTGAATGGCAAACCAGCTATTCTGCATACTCGCCATCTGAATAACGATCAGTTGATGCTTCACCTCAATCGATTTAATCAGTTCGGTATCAGCTTAAGCGAACACCCCGAGCTGTTATCTGACGCCTTACAAAAAGAGAATAGACCGCTGATTAAACTCCTTATAGATTCAGGGGTTGAGCCTTTACCAAATCAACTATCTGAACTGGATGAGGCGCTACGCGACTACACAGAAAGATTGCTCTCAGACAAAAAACTTCGCGATAGCTGGCTGTAAAACTTCCTTCTCATTCAATCTGATGTATTCTGCTCTTATAAATAAACTCAGCGTTTAGGTTACTGCGTGCGATTACTGCTTATCTCTCTCTTTTCGCTATTTTTAAGCCTGATCCTCATCATGAGTGGCAACGCCTATCTGATGACATTGATTGGCGTGCAGCTTGGTATCCAAGGTATCGCTTCAGCAACTATTGGTTACATTATGGTTGGCTACTCGGTGGGCTTCGTGGGCGGAGCATTCTTTGCACCCAAACTGCTAATGCGAGTCGGACATATTCGAAGCTTTGCGGCCCTTGCAAGCATTACCGCGATGGCGGCAATAACTTACCCTCTGATCGACAATGTATGGTTATGGGCCCTGCTTCGCTTAATCGGCGGCTTTGCTGTAGCAGCCTTGTTCGTTGCTATTGAGAGCTGGATCAGTGCAGTTTCATCAAACGACAACCGTGCAAGGCTCTTAGCCTTGTATTCGATTGCTGCATACTCCGCATCAGCAGGCGGACAGCTTCTCATTCAGCCAGGCCTTAATGCAGGCTCCAATGCGGCGTACATCTTTGCAGCGCTACTGTTGATGGCGTCCGTTATCCCAC
>JALQUQ010000583.1 GCA_023263735.1 Paracoccaceae bacterium
CAGGCGAAGCGGCCTTTGCCCCCTACCCCGGCGGCGCGGTGTTTAACACGGCCATTGCCCTTGGCCGCCTTGGCGCGACCGTCGGGTTCTTCTCCGGCCTCTCGAACGACCTTTTCGGCCAGATGCTGCGCGAGGCGCTTGAGGCATCGAACGTCGATGCCTCGGCCGCGCATATCTCCGACCGGCCCACCTCACTGGCCTTTGTTCGGCTGATCGACGGCCACGCCACCTATGCCTTCTACGACGAGAACACCGCCGGACGGATGCTGACCGAGGGCGACCTGCCCGAGACCCACGCCGATGCCCTGTTCTTCGGCGGCATCAGCCTTGTGGGCGAGCCCTGCGGCAGCGCCTACGAGGCGCTCATGTCCCGCGAGGCGCCTCGGCGGGTGATCATGGTCGATCCCAATATCCGCCCCTCGTTCATCACCGACGAGCCCGCCTTCCGCGCAAGGCTCGACCGGATGCTGTCGTCAGCCGATATCGTGAAACTGTCGGACGAAGACCTGCGCTGGCTTTTGGGCGATGTGACCATCGAAGCGGGCGCGAGGCAGGTTCTGGCGAAGGGGGCAAGGGTCGTCCTCATCACCGAAGGCGCCAAGGGAGCGCATGGGTTCATGGCCGGCGTCGAAGTTTTCGAGGCCGCCCGCAAGGTTGCGGTCGTCGACACAGTCGGCGCAGGCGATACGTTCAACGCGGGCGCTCTGGCTTCGCTCTGGCGGCAAGGGTGCCTGAGCAAGACTGGGATCGAAACCTTGAGCGAAGCTGCACTGCGCCACGCGCTGCGCCTTGGCGCTGATACCGCCGCCATCACCGTCAGCCGCGCGGGCGCCAACCCGCCTTGGGAGAGAGAGCTATGAGAGCCCTGATTCAGCGCATCAGCCAAGCCAGCGTGTCAGTAGATGGCGAGGTCATCGGCAGGTCCGGCCCC
>JALQUQ010000584.1 GCA_023263735.1 Paracoccaceae bacterium
GGTGGCGCCGATCAGGGGCGTGCCGTCCGGCGTCATCGGGCGCAGGCCGGTCCAGAACTCGGCGCGCCCCAGGTCGCCACCCGGGAACAGGTCGCGCGTCACCATTTCGAGCGTCTCGCGGCGGCGCGGATTGAGCCGCAGGTCGAAGCCGCCCAGCTCAGCCATGCCACCGACGCGCAGGCGGTCATCGAAGCGGGTCAGCGCGATCTTGTAGCTTTCGTCCAGCACGGTCGATTGCGGTGCCAGCGCCGGATCGAGCAAGGGCATGGTGAGCGAATAGCCCTTGACCGGATAGACCGGGAGGTCCAGCCCGAGCGGAGCCAGCAGCTCGCGTGAATAACTGCCCAGCGCCAGCACATAGCGGTCGGCGCGCAGCCATTCGCGCGCCGGACCGGCGAGCTGCACGCCCGTGATCCGGTCGCCCTCGCGGCGGATGGACTCGATTGCCGCACCGAAGCGGAACTGCACCCCGAGCTGGCGTGCCTGTTCGGTCAGCGCCCGCGTGAAGCGGTGGCAGTCGCCGGTCTCGTCCTGGGGCAGCCGCAGGCCGCCGACCAGCCGCTCGCGCGCCTGCGCCAGGCCGGGCTCGGCGCGCACCACGCCGTCCCGGTCGAGCAGTTCGTAGGCCACCCCGCATTCCTCCAGCACGGCGATGTCGCGCGCCGCGGCATCGAGCTGGGCCTGGGTCCGGAACAGCTGCAGCGTGCCGCCCTGGCGCTGCTCGTACTCGATGCCGGTGTCGGCGCGCAGCTGGCGCAGGCAGTCGCGGCTGTATTCGGCCACGCGCATCATGCGCTCCTTGTTGATGGCATAGCGCGGTGCCGAACAGTTGGCCAGCATTTGCGCCATCCAGCGCATCTGAAACCAGGAGCCATCGAGCCGAATGGCCAGTGGAGCATGGCGCTGGAACAACCATTTCATGGCC
>JALQUQ010000585.1 GCA_023263735.1 Paracoccaceae bacterium
GAATCCAGGTCGGCCGGCTTTCCACCACACTGGTGGCTTGCAAGGCGTTTTGCAACAGGTTAAGCATGACTTGCTGAAGCTGCACAGCGTCGCCCAGAACATGCATGTTCGCTTGCAGCTGCACACGCAATCGAACGCCTTTTTCCTGGGCCGGAATTTTCAGAATGTCGGCCACTTCCTGCACCAGCGCCGACATATCAAGATGTTCATACTCCGCTTTGCCTGTTCGGAACAAATTCCGTAATTTGCGGATGATGTCGCTGGCACGCTGGGTATCGCTAAAAATGCTGTGCGCCACCTTGCCCTCGGGCGTGCTTTCGTCCGGGTACTTCTGTTTGAGCCATTCCGCATGCAGGGAGTTGGCAGCCAAAGGCTGGTTAAGCTCATGTGCGAAACTGGCCACCAAGGCCCCCATGCCGGCGCTCTTGTGGGAAAGGGTCAGTTGACGAATCAGCTCGTCTCGTTCGTTGAGCATGTCCCGATGCACGAGCTCTTGCTGCAATAAGAGCTTGCTTCTTTCCTGCTCCTTGGCCAAAGACCGCTCGGCCTGCAAACGGTGTTCGTGAATCTGCCCCACAAAGGCCTGAATGAAGGCCACATTGATCAGGCTGATGCCCCAGAACCGGCTGACATACAGCATGATCGAAACGGGATCATCTCCATAAAACTCCGCAGGACTCCAGCCCTTCCAGATCGCAACCGCCTTGATGGCCGAGGAAACGCAGAGAATCCAGCCTGCACGTTTGATGGCATGGGCGCCAGCGACTTTGCCTTGTGCCAACAAGGCATTGCCCACATGCACATACTGCAAAGAATTGATCGCATAAAAGCCGTAAAACCACAACAGATGCCAAAAGTCGCTGGCACCATGGACGTACATCACCACGGTCACAGCCACATAGATGCTGTTGGCTACCATCT
>JALQUQ010000586.1 GCA_023263735.1 Paracoccaceae bacterium
CACCGGGCGATGGAAAAGCGTCTGGCTGACATCTGCTTCGTGCTCAACATCGAGGACACCCATGTGGTGTCCTACGCGCTCAAGAAGCTGATGGCCGCCGGCTATGTGCGCAGCCAGAAGAAGGGCAAGGAGGTGTTCTTCTCCACCACCGAGGCCGGCGCCGCGCTGTGCATGCGCTACCGCGAGGTGCGCGAGGCCTGCCTGATGCCGGGTTTCTCCGGCGCGGCCGAGGAGAATCGCCAGCTGGGCGACTTTGCCAAGCTGCTGCGCACCCTGTCCGGTCGCTATGACCAGGCGGCGCGGGCTGCCACCTCTTATTGATCGCTTGCGTCCAGCCTGGCTGGAAAATCAGAAACTGACCCCAATTCACGCGCCAATTCACGCGCCAATTCGCGATAGCCATGAATCCTGCCAGCCCTCACATCCAGCAACCCCTGCGCATCGCCGTGCTCGGCATCGGCATGATGGGCCAGCCGATGGCGCGCCGCCTGTGCCAGGCCGGCCATGCCGTCAGCGTCTGGAACCGCGACCGCAGCAAGGCCGAGCGCCTGCTGGACGCTGGCGCGCGCGTCGCCGCCAGTCCGGCCGAGGCGGTGGCGGGCGCCGACTGCGTCGTCACGTTGCTGACCGACGGTGCGGCGGTGGCTGACGTGCTGTTCGAGCAGGGCGCGGCGGCCGCGATGGCGCCGGGTGCCTTGCTGATCGACATGTCTTCCATCATGCCGTCGCAGGCGCGCGAGCATGCGAGCCGGCTGCAGGCCCTGGGCCTGCATCACCTGGATGCGCCGGTCTCGGGCGGCACGCTGGGCGCCGAGCAGGGCACCTTGGCCATCATGGTGGGCGGCGAGGCGGCCGACTTCGCGCGCGCCGCGCCGCTGTTCGCGGTGCTGGGCCGCGC
>JALQUQ010000587.1 GCA_023263735.1 Paracoccaceae bacterium
GTTAGCTTGACGACCAGCCCAGTCGTTGATTCAGGGGTTTCGCCAAAAACTACCTGGGATACAACGATGTGGACCGATACCACTCGCGCTCTCCATGCGCGAAGCATGCTAGCTTTACCAACAGATTTAACCGATGCCGAATGGGCTTTCTTCGAGCCCCTTCTTCCTCCACCAGCAAAGACAGGTCGACCACGGAAGTGGGAGATGCGCCGGATTGTTGAGGCCATCTTCTACCTGCTCCGGGGTGGGCTGCCATGGCGAATGCTGCCACCTTGCTTTCCACCGGTCTCAACGGTGCGACGCTGGTTCTACATATGGCGCGATACTGGGCTATGGCAGGCCTTGAACCATGGCCTTCTTATGCTGGTCCGTGAAGCACAGGGGCGTGAGGCCTCGCCCAGCGCCGGTGTGATCGACAGCCAGAGCGTCAAAACCACTGAAAGTGGCGGACCTCGGGGCTACGATGCTGGAAAGAAGATCAAAGGACGCAAGCGTCACATCCTAACCGACACCGAGGGCAATCTGGTTCACGCCGTCGTCCATACCGCTGACATTCAGGATCGCGATGGAGCTCCGATGGTCTTGGGCGGCGTCATCAAGCGGTTTCCCTGGCTGCGGCACGTGTTCGCTGATGGCGGATATGCTGGCCAGAAACTGAAGGATGCCCTGAAGCCTTTGGGTAGCTGGATGATCGCAATCATCAAACGCTCCGACAAGGTCAAGGGCTTCGAAGTCTTGCCCCGCCGGTGGGTTGTCGAAAGGACAATCGCCTGGCTCAACCGAAATCGCCGACTTGCCAAGGACTTCGAGCAGACCATCGCATCTGCCACCGCTTGGCTCTTCGCGGCCTCGGTACAGGCCTTCATCCGGCGTGCCGCAAGACACTGTCATTCAACGAATTAGTTTCGAATCCGACTC
>JALQUQ010000588.1 GCA_023263735.1 Paracoccaceae bacterium
GATAGCACCATTTAAGAATGTCTCACAGATAGCATCTTTACAACCAGTGCCTTCTAAATCTTCTTGTAGTAAGTTACGGACATATTCTACATCTCTCTTATCGTTGTCCAACATATCATCTTTAATGTCGAACCACTTACCTCTACCGAATGTAGCTTCTTCTAGTTCTGCTACCGAAGCTTCTACTGCTTGTTGTAGGGCTGGAGTGATGATTCTAGACTTCTCAGAAGAACGTACCATATCCTCTGGTTGCCAGAAACCTCTCCAAGTACGATAATAGGCATCCCAATCAGCAAGATAATTACTATCTCTGAAATCACGCCAATCATCTAGTCTGGTCATCAACCAGTTAGATAATGCTTGGTAGTCGTTTTCTTCTTGTGCCATAAGTTAATATCCTGCCATTTCATCCATTGGTTGCCAATCTTCCTCAAGTTCTATAGTGTGCATAAAGTCTGCTACACTTACCTGGTCGATATATGCCAACGCATCTATAATATCATCGTGAGTGCCTCTAGTAGGGAACTCTATTAGTTGTGTCTCTAAATCGTCTATATACGACTTATCTGGGTTAAATGTTATCTTACCGTGTTCTAATCTTCCCTGTAGAGCCCAAGTAATTCTATCTGCTTTCTTCTTACCACCGTGGGTTACATCTGTAATTGTCACCCAGCGACCGTCTATTCTCATCTGGTCTTCTAGGTAAGGTAGTATAGCGTTCTTTAACGACCCTGTTTCAATTCCGACAGTAGTTGCTTCATTCTCGATAGCAGCTGTGAGAATCTTTCTTGCAGTTTCTTTGATAGACCATCTACCGTGGAGGATATTCTTGACCCACCAGTGGTCACCATCAATTTTAACGATTGCAATAGCTGTTTCATCTAGTTTAGACCCCTTTAATCCTCTTTCTTTCTCTAC
>JALQUQ010000589.1 GCA_023263735.1 Paracoccaceae bacterium
TGGGGACTATCAGTTCTGACGCCGACCGAGCGTCGTGACCTGCTTGAAATCCTCGATGACCGCCAAGGTCGTGGCCCGACCATCGTGACCAGCCAGTTGCCTGTCGATCAATGGTTCGAGGTGATCGGAGATCCCACCCTTGCAGATGCCATCCTTGATCGCCTTGTCCACAATGCACACCGGCTCACGCTGACTGGAGACAGCATGCGCAGAAAAATGAGTACGATGAAAACCCTTGACCAGGGCGTCACGCCCTGACTCAATGACACCTGTTGGCCAGCCTGCCCGAGGGCGTGAAATGGCTGCCCGAGATGCCGTGAAATGCGTGCCCATGATCACGCGAAATCACTGCCCAAATTCCGCGAAATGCGCACCGAAAACGACGGAACCCGGCGGGTTTCCCCGCCGGGCCTTTTCAGGTGGCCCCCGTTCTCTTCAGAACGGGATCTCGTCGTCGCGGTCGACCAACTCGGGGTTTTCGTTCTCGGCCGACTTCGGGCGGCTCAGGAAGTCGACCTTCTCGGCGATGATCTCGCAGCCGTAGCGGTCGGTGCCGGTTGCGTCGGTCCACTTGGTGTAGTGGATGCGCCCGTGGACGAGGACCTTCATGCCCTTTTCGCAGTGCTCTGCGACGGTCTTGCCGAGACCGTTGAAGCAGGTGATGCGGTGCCATTCGGTGTCCATGACCCGGTAGCCGTTCTCGTCGCGCATCACGCGACCTTCCGAGAGGCGCGGCCGCGAGGTGGCAAGGGTGAAGTTGGTGATCTTCGTGCCGCTTTGGGTCGAGCGCACTTCGGGCTTCTGACCGATGTTTCCGGCGAGGATGACGATGTTCTGCATGGTAAGCTCCTGTTTTTCCTGTCCCTGGGACCGTCCCTTCGACAAGACCCGGAGAAAGCCTGTCGGGTGAGGCGTGC
>JALQUQ010000058.1 GCA_023263735.1 Paracoccaceae bacterium
CACATAGTCGGCGTGGCCGGGGCAGTCCACGTGCGCATAGTGGCGCGCAGCGGTTTCATATTCAACGTGGGCGGTCGAGATCGTGATCCCACGTGCACGCTCTTCCGGCGCGCCGTCGATCTGGTCATAGGCGCGGAATTCGCCAAAGTACTTGGTGATCGCCGCCGTCAGCGTCGTCTTGCCGTGGTCAACGTGGCCAATCGTGCCAATGTTGACGTGCGGTTTGTTCCGTTCAAACTTTGCCTTTGCCATTGCCGAAGCGCCCTTGAATTCGGGGGGCATGGCCGGAGAATGGCCTTTGCCCCGTTCTACACGGGCGGCGAATTAAGCCCTGAGCCAAGGAAAATCAAGCCTGACTTGAACTCTTTCGGTCAGCCCGCCCCGACTTTCATCGAGGGCGGGGCGGATCGGCCACGGATTGCAGACAAATTTGCACCGGAACCACAACCGGAACCACAGGGGTGGCCCCGGGATGCGGAAGATCGCACAGGCAAAAGGGCGCCTGGCCGATTGGGTGTCGCAGTGGCGACGGGCTAGATCTTTTCCTCGGGCGCGGCGGCGGCCGGGGCCTGGGCCTTGGCTTTTTGCGCGGCCTTTCTGGCATTGGCGACATCTTCGGCGGTCAATCCAAACCATTCCGGATTGGTAAGGAACCAGCTTTCGATCTGCTTGGCCGCGTTGAAAGCCAACGCCTCCATCTGCTGTTGCTTGCTGCGGGTCAGGCCGGTGCCGATCATGGTTTCGCCAGAAAGACCTTCGAACACCGTGATTTGTTTGCCTTCTTCGTTCAGTTTCTTGCCCGTGGCATCGTCAAACACATTGGCCGTGATCACCAGAACCGACTTGGGCGCCGCGACGATCGGAATGCCGGGAGGGGCGAGCGCAAAGCCATCGACCGAAACGCCGATGTTATAGATCTTTGACCCTTCGTAGCGGCCAAAACGGTTTGCGATGGCGGTTTTTACGGCAGCTTCCCATTCGGCGCCGGTTGCATCGCGGCTGATCGGAACCTTTTGCATCTTGTCGGTGACGACGATGTTCAGCCCCAGAACAAAGTCGCCCAAGGGCACCGGAGCCTCGCTCAGATCGTTTTGCGCACATCCGGCCAAAAGGGCGAAAGCCGTCAGAGCGGCCGCGAGGCGGGGGTAAAACATCTGGTGCTCCTCATCACAGGTCTGCTTTTGGATAGCCGCTGCGGTGTTTTAGCGCAAGCTGTCGGGTTTCGGCCGCGCCAGAGTTTGTTTTGCCCGGAACCGGCCTATAGTTTCGGGAACGGGAGCAAAAGGGGGCTGTCTGCGATGCAAAAGGCTGCTGAAATCGTTCCGCCTCGTGTGCCACTGGGGGTGAAACCTCTGGGCATCTGGGGGTCGTTGCAGGCCGGGCGGCGCAATTTGCTGGAATTGATCCCCGAGGTGGCGACCCGTCTGCCGATCCTTTCGGGGCGTACGGGAAAATCCTGGCATATGGTGATGGACCCGCAGACCCTGCGCCATATCCTGCGCGACAGGGTGCAGGATTATCCGAAATCGCTGGTCACCAAGCTGATCCTTGAACCCGCCATCGGCGACAGTCTGTTCGTGGCCGAAGGGGCGGAATGGATGTGGCAACGGCGCACGGCTGCTCCGGTGTTTTCGCATCGCAACGTGGCGTCGCTTGCGCCCGTGATGTCGGCGGCGGCAGAGCGGGCATCCGAGAGGATCGCAAGTCAGATGGGCCGTGCGGTTGATCTGTTCGATGAAATGGTGGTTTCCACCTTTGAGGTGATTTCGGATGTGACCTTTTCCGATGGGCGCGGGTTTGATCGCGATGCGGTGCACCGGGCTATCGAGCAATATATCGAGGGCGCGGCCAAGGTTTCCTTTCTGGATATCCTGGGCGTGCCGGGTTGGGTGCCGCGTCCCGGCCGTATGATGACCGGCGCGGCCATGCGTGAGACAAAGCGGCTTGCCGACCGGGCCATCGACTCCCGCCGGGCCCAAGGGGCCAAGCCCGTGCCCGACCTGCTTGATCTGTTGATGGCGGGCGAGGACCCCGCTTCGGGGCGCAAGATGAACACGTCGGAACTTCGCGACAATCTCTTGACCTTTATCGTCGCGGGGCACGAAACAACGGCGCTGACGCTGGCTTGGGCGCTTTATCTGTGTGCCTTTGATCCGGACGTTCAGGCCCGTGCCCGGGCCGAGGCGCAAGAGGTGCTGCAGGGGCGGGCCGCAACCGCCGCAGACCTGCCCAAGCTGGCGTATGTTCGGCAGATCGTGGATGAGACTTTGCGGATGTATCCGCCGGCGGCATTCCTGTCGCGGACGGCAATGGTCAAAGACAGTTTGTTGGGGCGGGCGGTCAATCCCGGCGATACGGTGATGCTGCCGATTTATGCGCTGCACCGCCATCATGCGCTCTGGGCCAATCCGGATCGATTTGATCCCGAACGGTTTGCCGACCCAAAGGCGATCGAGCGGTATTCTTATCTGCCATTCGGGGATGGGCCCCGGGTTTGTATCGGGGCCAGCTTTGCCTTGCAGGAGGCCGTGATCATTCTGGCCACCCTGCTTGGGCGGTTTCGGTTCAGCCTGATTCCGGGCAAGGCCCCGAAACCGGTGCTGATCTTGACCCTGCGGCCCGAAGGCGGGGTCTGGTTGCAGGTTGATCCTGCCTGATCGGTCAGGAGAGTTGCGCCACCTTGGCGTGCAGATGGTCGACCAAACCGGCGGGCAGGTTCAGGCGCGCCGCCAAAAGTGCCAGATAGCCCTTTTCTGCCGGGCCGTCTGGGTCGATCACCAAAAGCGAGGCCGCATAAAGTTCGGCGGCTTCTTCCTCGGTGCGGGCAAGGGCTGCGATGCGCCCGGCGTCCAGCGGCGCTTCTAGCTCTTTGCTGATCATCTGTTCAGCCTCGATCCCCAAGCCAAGCTGAGCGAGTTGGCTGCGGATTTTGCTGCTTTCTTCGGCAGTGACATGGCCATCGGCCTTTGCGGCGGAAACCATGGCCTGCACCAGATGCAAGGCCAGATCATTCGCGGCTGCGGGTTCGGCGGGCAGAAATCTGGTGTTGGTTGGTTCTGGCAGCGCGACCGGGCCTTCGGTCGATGGAGCCGCCGCTTTGCCAGACTTCCAATCTTCATAGGCTTTATAGGCCAAACCACCGATCAGGGCGGCGCCGCCGACCTTGACCCCCGTCTTCATCAGCTTTTTGGCATTGCCGGTCAGCAAGAGACCCAAAAGCCCGCCCGCAATTGCCCCTTTGCCAAGCGGTGACTGGTTGTCCCACGCGGATTTCGCCTTGTCGGCCAACCCACCCTTTGCCGTGGCCGATCCGGCCGCCGAGGTGATGTGCCCCATCAAACCGTCAAGCAAGGATTTCGCGTCCATGGTGCCCCCTGTGATCCTGTCTGTTTCACATGGGGGCTTCTGGGGAAGACACAAGGGTGCCTTGGCGAATTGTCACCGCTCTGTCAGGCAAAGGTGAAGTGTTTGGACAGCGGCAGACTGCGCGCGCGTTGCCCCTTGAGCGCAAACAGGGCATTGGCCAAGGCCGGGGCCGCAGGCGGCGTTCCCGGTTCGCCGATGCCTGTGATCTGATTGCCGGATTCCAGAATGCGAACCTCGATCGCGGGCGTCTGACCCATCCGCATCGGTTCATAATCCCAGAAATTCTGCTGTTCGACCGCGCCATCGGCAAAGGTGATTTCGCCGCGGATGGCGGCCGACAGACCAAAGACCATAGCCCCGCTGACCTGAGCCTCGATGTTCCGCGGATCAAGGGCGATCCCCACATCCACCGCAGCCCAGGCGTTGGTGATGCGGATGCCGTCCGGGGTGTCTTCGACCTCGATCACCTCGGCGGCTGGAACGCCAAAGGAAAACGCATAGGCCACCCCCAACGCACGCCCTTGCCGGGGTTGGGACCAATTCGACATCTCTGCCACCGCCCGCAGCACCTGCCGCGAGGGGTCGTGGTCAAGGTGCGCCAGCCGAAATTCCAACGGGTCGGCCCCGGCCAGATGGGCCAGTTCGTCAATCGCTGAATCGTGGAAAAAGGCGTTATAGCTGGCCCCGACCGACCGCCAGAACCCCAAAGGCACCGATTTCGGCGCCCGATAGGCGGCGACGCGGTAGTTGGGAATGTCATAGGGCATTTCCCAAGCGCCCTGCACCAAAGTCTGATCGGCCCCCGCCGCCGGCAAACCCATGCGCGCGCCAAATGACTCCATGATCGAAGGGGCGGCAGTTGCAAAATCAAAACGCGTGATCCGCTCCTTCGACAGGCCGGCCTGAACGCGCCCGGTTGCCATGGGGCGATACATGCCATGCGACATGTCTTCCTCGCGGCTCCATGTCACCACGACGGGTGTCCCCTCCATCGCTTTGGCAATCGCTGCGGCCTGTACGCTGATGTCGTATTCGCCACGCCGCCCAAATCCACCGCCCAAGAGCGTCGTTTCGAAATCGACCTGATCCGGGGGCAAGCCAACCACCGCTGCCGCCTTGTCACGCGCAAAACCCGGGGCCTGTGACCCGGCCCAGATGCGCAAACGTCCCGCCGTATAAAGCGCCGTGGCCTGCTGTGGCTCCATCGTGGCATGTGCCAGATGGGGAACCGTGTATTCGGCCTCTAGCGTCTGTTCGGCCGGTTGGCCAACATCGCCCTGATCGCGCCATGTGCCTTCCAAGGCATCGGCGGTGAAAGAGGCGGCGATCTGCTCTCGCATCTCTTGCGAGGTCTTCGCATAGGGGGCCGCGCCCCATTCGAAAACAATCGCATCGGCCGCTTGGAACGCCTCCCACGTGGTGCGGGCAACGACGGCCACGCCATCGTCCAACGGAACGATCTTGATCACACCTGCCATCGTTTCTGCCGATTTTGCATCATAGCGGATCATCGCCGCCCCTTGGGCCGGGTTGCGTTTGACCGTTGCGAAAACCGTTCCCGGCAACCGGATGTCGCCTGCATAGGTGGCCGTGCCTGTCGCTTTCCCGGCCATGTCAACCCGGGGCAGCGAGGTGCCCAGCAGCTTCCACGCGCTGCGGGGTTTCAGCGGAGGTGCGTCGGGCAGCGGTGCCTCTGCCGCGCGGGCTGCCAAGGCAAGATAGGACAGGCGCTGGCCATCAGGGGCCAACACAAATCCGTTTTCCGTCGTAAGTTCCGATGCCGCGATTCCCCATTCGCGGGATGCGGCCGCCACCAAAGCCGCCCGCGCGACGGCCCCGGCCGCCCGCATCTTGTCAAACCCATCGGGAATCGACGTTGACCCCCCCGTCATTTGAACGCCCAGGAACTTGGCCGGAATGGCCATGGCATCGCGCGCGGTTTCGGCAAGCCAGCTTTGGTCGGTCGGAGCGAAGGGAACCGCCTCCTTGAGAAGCGCCGAATTGTAGTAGGCCGTTGCGGGCGGTCCGTGCATCACGCGCACCTGATCCCATGGCAGGTCCAGTTCCTCGGCCACCAGCGCGGCAAGGGTTGAATGAATGCCTTGGCCCATTTCTGCCCGTGGGGTGATGATCGTCACCCCCTCTGCATTGATCAGAACATAGGGGGTGATGACCCCGCCCTCGTCGGTCGTCAGCGGATTTTCCAGCGGTTTGCGATAACTCCAGACCCCAAAGGCCACGCCACCCACAACGGCGGCCGAGCCGATCAAAAAGGTTCTGCGGGCGATCTTCCCAAGTCTGCTCATGGTCTCAGGCCTCCGACAGCTTGCGTGCCGCATCCTGAACGGCGGCGCGGATGCGGGGATAGGTACCACAGCGGCACAGGTTGCCCGACATCGCTTCGTCGATTTCAGCGGGCGAAGGGCGCGGGTTTGCCGCCAACAGGCCAGCGGCCTGCATGATCTGACCCGATTGGCAATATCCGCATTGGGCAACCTGATGGTCGATCCAGACTTGTTGCAAGACATGGAGCGTTGCCGGGGTGCCCAACCCCTCGATCGTGGTAACGGACTGACCTTCGACGTCGGACAAAGCGGTCTGGCAACTACGAACGGCCTCTCCATTGACCAGAACGGTACAGGCCCCACAGGCCGCGACCCCGCAGCCATATTTCGTGCCGGTCAAATTCAAACCGTCGCGCAGGGCCCACAACAGCGGAATCTCTCCCGGAAGATCGACGGATGTGATCGCCCCGTTCACAGTGACAGTTACAGACATTTCCGACCTCCGGAATTGAACACAATGACAAAAGTGGTTCAAAATGTCATAATGTCAAGGGTCGCGGAAATTCGGTTGCCATCTGGTTGGCGAAGCGACTAATCCGAACGGATCATGAAAGACGAGAGCAAAAGTCCAGATCGACTCGAGGAAATCCTTGCCGCCGCAGCGCGGGCGTTTTCCGCCTTTGGATATCGCCGCGCCGCGATGGACGACATAGCGCGCGAAGCCGGGATGTCACGGTCTGCCCTCTATCTGCACTTCCGCAATAAAGAGGACATTTTCCGTCATCTGGTGGCCCGGTATCTGGAAAAAGCGGTTGCCGAAATGGAAAAGGCGCTGGCTCGCCCCGGGCAATCGGCCGAAGAGGCGTTGGTCGCGGCCTTCATGGCCAAGGACGGCGATCTGGTCGAAACGGTGCTGGGGTCGCCGCATGGGGCCGAGTTGCTGGACGTCGGGATGAATTTCGCCCGCGACTCCTTTGCCGCTGTCGAGGCGCGGAAAATCAAGATCTTGACCGAATGGCTGGAACGTCTCCCGCTGGCCCCCGGCGTCGGGACGCCCGAGTCGGTGGCGCGTGCGATCCTCGCGGCTTCGATCGGGTTGAAATTCCCGGGCCAGACCTTGCAGGGCTATCGTGAGGGGCAAAGCCAATTGGCCCGCCTGTTCGCCAAGGCTGTGACCCGCCCCTGACACGCGTTGCGAAAATCAAATCCGCCCGCAAGGACAAGGGCGTGGCAACGCCCGCCAAGGGGGCTCGATGCCCCCGCGGTGGGCAGCTTCGGCAGCGAAGACCAGTGCGCCGTGCAAGGGGCCTTGAATTTGTGGGACCTAGCGCGTATCTGGCGCTATCGAAAAGTGAACGGATACACGCTTATGGCCCGGACCAATCCTCTTCAGTTCCTCCAGCAGGTGCGCGGCGAAGTCGCCAAGGTGGTTTGGCCGTCCCGTCAGGAAGTGCTGCTGACCACCGTCATGGTGCTGATCATGGCTGCCTTGACCGCGACGCTCTTCAGCTTGGTCGATCTGGCAATCCGCACGGGTCTGGCCGCATTGTTTGGCGTTTTCTAAGCGCCTCTTACGACTTCTGCCTCTTGAATTTTCAGGCGTCGGATTGTATTCGGCGCCCTGTTCAGGGGCAAACCGGCGCGCAATGATTCGTGTTGCGCGCTGTTTTTTGTTCCTCTTGGGCGGCAAGATCTTGGTCAAACCGCTGGAAACATGGAATTATCGGGTGTTTTGCGACGCTCGACAGGCAAGGTGAATTGGGCATGGCCAAGAGATGGTATTCGGTGAGCGTTCTCTCGAACTTCGAGAAGAAAGTTGCCGAGCAGATCAAGACCGCCGTGCAAGAAGCCGGTCTGGAAGATGAAATCGACGAAGTTCTGGTCCCCACCGAAGAGGTGATCGAAATTCGTCGTGGGAAAAAGGTAACGTCCGAACGTCGGATCATGCCGGGCTATGTTCTGGTCCACATGGAGATGACGAACCGCGGCTATCACCTGATCTCGACGATCAACCGGGTGACGGGCTTCTTGGGTCCGCAGGGCAGACCGATGCCGATGCGTGATTCGGAAGTCAGCTTCCTGAGCCATGTCACCGAAGGTAAGGAAGCGCCGCGCAACCTGATCCGCTTTGATGTGGGCGAAAAGGTCAAGGTGACCGACGGGCCGTTCGAAGGCTTTGACGGTATGGTCGAGGAAGTGGATGAAGATCACAGCCGCCTCAAGGTGTCTGTTTCGATCTTTGGTCGCGCGACCCCGGTCGAGTTGGAATTCACGCAGGTCTCGAAAGGGGTCTGACGTGCATCGCGTGGGAGGTCTTTCCCAAGGGCAGGCCGGACCACTAAACCGCACCTTTCGGTGCTGTGAAAAAGAGGAGATGGCCACATGGCCAAGAAAGTCATCGGCAGCCTGAAGCTGCAAGTCAAGGCTCAGCAAGCCAACCCGTCGCCGCCAGTTGGCCCCGCACTGGGTCAGCGCGGTCTGAACATCATGGCGTTCGTGAAAGAATTCAACGCAAAGTCGGCTGAATTCGCTCCGGGCACCCCTGTTCCGGTCATCATCACCTACTACCAGGACAAGTCGTTCAGCCTCGAGCTGAAGACCCCTCCGGCCTCGTTCCTGCTCAAGCAGGCGGCTGGTCTGCCGCCGGTTGGCAAGCGTAACCGCGCCAAAGGCTCGACCAAACCGGGCCGCGAAGTGGCTGGTTCCGTGACCGTGGCTCAGATCCGCAAGATCGCAGAAGCCAAGATGAAAGATCTGAACGCCAATTCCGTGGAAGCGGCAATGCAGATCATCCTTGGCTCGGCCAAGTCCTGCGGCATTGATGTGAAGGGCTGATTACTATGGCAAAGCTCGCAAAGCGTACCAAAGCTGCCCGCGCCATTTTCGAAGGCAAGAGCAATGTCGCCATTGCTGAAGCCGTCGCTTTGGTGAAGAAAGCAGCAACTGCAAAATTCGACGAAACCGTTGAAATCGCGATGAACCTGGGCGTTGACCCGCGTCACGCCGACCAGATGGTTCGTGGTGTTGTCCAGCTGCCGAACGGCACCGGCAAGACCGTGCGCGTCGCTGTGTTCGCCCGTGGCGCCAAGGCTGACGAAGCCAAGGCCGCTGGCGCAGAGATCGTCGGTGCAGAAGACCTGCTGGAAACCATCCAGTCGGGCAAGATCGAATTCGATCGCTGCATCGCAACCCCGGACATGATGCCGCTGGTCGGCCGTCTGGGTAAGATCCTCGGCCCGCGCAACCTGATGCCGAACCCGAAGGTCGGCACGGTGACCATGGACGTTGCCAACGCTGTCAAGGCAGCCAAGGGCGGTGAAGTTCAGTTCAAGGTCGAAAAAGCTGGCGTCATTCATGGCGGCATCGGCAAGGCATCGTTCTCGGAAGACGCGCTGATCGAAAACGTTCGCGCCTTCGTTGACGCTGTGACCCGTGCTCGTCCGTCGGGCGCAAAAGGCACCTATGTGAAGAAGGTCTCGATCTCTTCGACCATGGGCCCCGGCGTTTCGCTCGACCTGTCGTCGCTGAGCGCCTGATAAAGAATCTGCGTGGCCTAGGCCACGAGATGGCGGGGCGGAAACGCCCCGTCCTGTCCGAGACGGAGGGTGAGGGAGACCTCTTAATTTCCTTCCTGAGATGGGGAACGAGACAGATTTCACCCTCGGGTGATCTTGGCCTTCGGAACCCTGAACGGACCCGAACGCCCTTGCAAGAGGGCTAAATTGAGCCGGGGGGAAACCCCCATACTTGGAGTGGAACTGTGGATAGAGCCCAGAAAGAGAAAGTGGTCGAGGAACTCGGCCAGATCTTCGAAAGCTCTGGCGTCGTAGTGGTTGCCCACTACGCGGGCATGACGGTTGCACAGATGCAGGACCTGCGCGCAAAAATGCGCGAAGTTGGTGGGTCCGTACGCGTTGCCAAGAACACGCTCGCCAAGATCGCCCTGGAAGGTAAGGCCTCTGCAAAGATGGCCGATATCCTGACGGGCATGACCGTACTTGCCTATTCGGAAGACCCTGTCGCTGCGGCGAAGGTCTGCGATGCATATGCCAAGGGGAACGACAAGTTCCAGATCCTTGGTGGTGCAATGGGCAAGGAAGTCCTGGACCTGAACGGTGTCAAGGTTGTGGCAGCTATGCCGTCGCGCGAAGAGCTTCTCGCTCAGATCGTGTCGTGCATCGGTGCACCCGCCTCGAACATCGCCGGTGCCATTGGCGCGCCTGCTTCGAACATCGCAAGCATCCTGTCGACCATCGAGGACAAGGCTGCGGCCTAACCTTTCGTGTCCGCGCGGGTTGATCCCCGTGTCGTTGGAACCCATCTTAATCTTTACGGAATGAGCAAAATGGCTGATCTTAACAAACTCGCCGAAGAAATCGTCGGCCTGACCCTGTTGCAGGCTCAGGAACTGAAAACCATCCTGAAAGACCAGTACGGCATCGAGCCGGCTGCTGGTGGCGCAGTCGTCATGGCTGGCCCGGCTGCTGGTGCAGCTGCTGCCGCAGAAGAAGAAAAGACCGAATTCGACGTCGTTCTGACCGACGCTGGCGCAAACAAGATCAACGTGATCAAAGTTGTGCGCGAAATCACCGGTCTGGGCCTGAAAGAAGCCAAAGACCTGACCGAAGCTGGTGGCAAGGTCAAAGAAGGCATCTCGAAAGCTGACGCTGAAGCGATGAAGAAAAAGTTCGAAGAGGCTGGCGCCAAGGTCGAACTGAAGTAATCTGTGATGCGGGGCAACCCGCAGCGCTGATTTCTGGCTGGAGACGGAGCACTTCCGTCTCCAGCTAAACGCGTCTTGAAAAGGACTTTTTATCTAAAGTCCTTCTCAAGGTGCGGTATTGGTTCGGGAGCGGCTCTTCGGGACGAGCCGCATGAATGGAACCTCTTCCTCCCTCCGCCAGCGGCGAGCAACCGTGGCCCGACGGCTGCACGCCCGCGACACGTGAAAAAAGGTGACGACGAGCATGGCGCAATCCTACGTTGGCCAGAAACGCATCCGCCGCTATTACGGCAAGATCCGCGAAGTTCTGGAAATGCCGAACCTGATCGAGGTTCAGAAATCCTCCTATGACCTGTTCCTGCGGTCTGGGGATTCGGACAAGCCGCTGGATGGCGAAGGCATCCAGGGCACGTTCCAGTCGGTTTTCCCGATCAAGGACTTTAACGAAACGGCTGTTCTGGAGTTCGTGAAATACGAGCTCGAAAAGCCGAAATATGACGTTGACGAATGCCAACAGCGCGACATGACCTATGCGGCACCGTTGAAGGTGACGCTGCGTCTGATCGTGTTTGATGTCGATGAAACCACCGGGGCCCGGTCGGTCAAGGACATCAAGGAACAAGACGTCTACATGGGCGACATGCCTTTGATGACCGCAAACGGCACGTTCATCGTGAACGGGACCGAGCGTGTGATCGTGTCGCAGATGCACCGTTCGCCGGGCGTCTTCTTTGACCACGACAAGGGCAAGACCCATTCTTCGGGCAAACTCCTGTTCGCCTGCCGCATCATCCCGTACCGCGGCTCGTGGCTGGATTTCGAATTCGACGCGAAAGACATCGTGTTCGCCCGCATCGACCGCCGCCGCAAATTGCCGGTGACGACGCTGCTTTATGCATTGGGCATGGATCAGGAAGGCATCATGGATGCCTATTATGATACCGTCCAGTTCAAGTACCAAAAGAACAAGGGCTGGGTCACCAAGTTCTTCCCCGAGCGCGTGCGCGGCACCCGCCCGTCCTATGATCTGGTAGACGCCGCAACCGGCGAAGTCATCCTGAAGGCT